>CAYPCK010000001.1:0-27619 GCA_964409185.1 uncultured Anaerolinea sp.
AGGAGGCGGGAATCCCCCTTCGCGAAGCACCCCTGCGGGGCTCTCTGTGGGAGAGGGTTGGGCGCCGCGCTGAGCCCGTCGAAGCGGTGAGGGCGCTTTTCGCAAATCCCCTTGCTCGGAAGACCAGACGGTTTTGGTTGGGGAGATTGACAAGGTAATCCTTACTTGAATTGTTGTAGGTATCGAACCATATTCTTCAATTCGTCGGCAGTAACACGATTTAAAAGATTTGTCACCCGCCTTTGCAATTCGCCTTGCGAAATTTGGTCTGAAACAACAATCCCGTAATGTTCTTTTCCCTCCTCGAAATATTGAGCCGCGAGCGAAATAAAATCCTTCACATTAAACGTCACGACTGCTTGATGGTTTTCGACTGCGATCCGAAGGATATCCGAATCAGGCGTATGGTCGAGACCTATTTCCGTTACATGATAAACATTGAAACCTTGATCGCGTAAGAGCGTAGCAAGATATACCCAAATCTGCTCATCCAAAAGCAATTTGGGGGCGTTAGATTTGTCAATGGTCATTCCCCAGTGATAGCCCGATAGTTATCTTCGCCTAATTTTTCCCGTAAGAATTTACGCCCTGCCTGTTCAGTATTTTCTTGTCGTTCTTTATCAATTTGAGGTTTGAACGCAAAATAATATTCGACAGCATTATGAATTTGGGCTAAATTCAGTTGTGGGAGAATTTTTTCAACAAGGGTATTCGGCGTTTCTCCCATTGACAAATAACCAATAACGATGCTTACCAGAACACGTGTGCCGCGAATAACCGCGCGAGGACCACCAGTAAAATTGGCAATTTCAATAAATGGGAAATCTGTCTGAGTGAATGACGTTTTTGCAACATTGGTCTCAGATCGGATTTCCTTAGGCGCGAACCCGGTGATAAATTTTGCTGTTCTTTCTTGATCTAACATGACAACCTTCCTAACCACTTGCAATTACATCTGTACGATGATTGACAATTAGAAACGGATCGCCTTCCACCGTGCGGGCTGGTTTTCCGTCTTTGTCCAGAACTTGTAATATTTTCAGGACCGTCGTTTTCAATCGAACAACTGTCCCGTCAGGCAAAGCATAAATGCTCCAGTCTTCGTGCTGGAGTTTAAAATCAACTTCCTGAGCCTTGGCTTGGCTACCATCAGCTAATGTGATAGTTTTTATTGTGCTCATGGATTACTCCTGAAGCAAAATTATACTGTAAACCAGTTATATGATGAAATCAATTACCTGCCCCCGTTGACACCTCCTCCTTTCCCGGCTAAACTACACGAAGAACAGGAGCTGTCATGCCTGAGAAACTTGCTTCACATTTAAACCAAAACTCGACACTCGCCTTTCATGTATAATCGTCATACAGAGAGAAATCATGGAAACATTCCGCACCCGAACCAAAGTGTTGAAAGATGGCAAACTATCCATCCAGGGTCTTCCCTTCCGTCCTGGGGCGAATGTGGAAGTCATTGTGCGCGAGGAAATGACTGCTGGAAAACGTAAAGCCCTTGCGAATGAGTTGAAGACCTTGTTCAAGGAGATCCAATCCTTGCCTCAAGCGAAAGCGATCACCGAAGAGGAGATTCTTGCCGAGATTGAGGCGTATCGCGCCTCAAAATCCAAATGAAAGTTGTCATTGACACCAACATACTCGTATCAGCCGCCTGGCGGGACAAGTCCCCCGAGGCGGTTGTTCTTTGGATAGCCTTCCGAGAGGATTGGGAGTGGGTCGTCTCAGAAGAAATTTTGGAAGAGTATCGTGAAGTATTGGGGCGGGAAAAATTCGATTTATCAGATGAAGTTATCGAAAAGTGGGAATATATTGTCACGAATCTCACCTCGCTTATCGAAATCACAGCGCAAGTTGATTTTCCGCGTGACAGAAAAGATTCCATGATTTTGGCTTGCGCATTGTCGGCAAACGTTGATTATTTGATCACAGGCGATAAGGATTTCAATGAAGCGTACAAGGTGGGAGTCACCAACGTGATTTCGGTCGCCGACTTCAAACGATTGATTATTGATCACTGGCAATAACACAAGAAATTGATTCCCCGTTGACACCTCCTCCTTTCCCGGCTAAACTACACGAAGAACAGGAGATGTCATGCCTGAGAAACTTACTTCGCACCTGAACCAAAACTCAACGCTCGCTTCGGCGATCCAATCGTGGGAGAGGTATCTCGCGGATCAGGGACGTTCGCCAAACACGATCAAAGCCTTCCTCTCGGATGTGCGCCTGCTCACCTCCTTCCTCCCCGAAGATGTGACCCTCGGCAAAGTCACCACCAAAGACCTCAACCGTTACTTCGAATGGATGGAAAAAGAACGCGACGTGCCGTGTAGTCCGAAGACGCTGGCGCGGCGCATCACCGCGGCAAAATCGCTGTTCCGCTGGCTGCACAAGTTCGGCGCGCTGGTCGTTGACCCCGCCGAGAAAGTCGCGCAACGCTCCGCCATCAGCCCCATCCCCACCGTGTTGACTCAAAAAGAATACGATGAAGTCCTGCTCGCCGCAGACCGTCACCGCCGCGCCGCCAAGCCCGACGCGCGTCCGTACGCGCTGGTGTATTTGTTATTGTCAACGGGGATCAAAAAAAGCGAGACGTTGGGAATCAAACTCGAACATCTCGAACTGGACTCCCCCAACGGACCCCAGGTCTTCATCAAATACGCGACGCCGGCGAATCGCTACAAGGAAAGGAAGCTGGTTCTCCCTAGCGACTGGATTCCCGCCTTCGAGGAATACCGGGCACAGTACCAACCTGAGGAGAAACTCTTCCCGTGGTCGCCGCGGCGGTTGGAATATCTGCTCGAAGACATCAGCAACGAGGCGGGTCTCACCAAACATCTCTCCTTCGACATGTGCCGCTGGACGTGCGCCCTCAACGACTACCGCGCCGGCGAAGAGCCAGACAAGATCCGCCAAAAACTCGGCGTGTCGAAAATCCAATGGCGCGAGTTGTTTATTAAGTTGCAAAAACTGGCGGGTGGCAAGTGATACCGGTGGTCGAGTAGTGGCGCCGTTCGTTGGCGCCACGTATCAAGACCACAGGTAACCAAAGCAATTACTGTTCGAGATGTATCATTGAAACGCAGTGGTCTCGATACGTCCCGCGAAAACCATGCGGGACTACTCGACCACCGTTTGCTTTTAACTGCGCGTCAACGAAAAATACAACGCCTGCCGCGTGGACTCCGTCAACCGGAACGGATGCGCGGGGCGATACCCCGGCACCCACACCACTTTTTCCCCCATACACAAGAGGGGCCAGCGGTCGCGCGCGCGCTGTGGCAACTTCACATTGATGAAGAAATCGGATAATTTCGTCTCATGACCGTCCATGCCGAGCGGTTCGAAGCGGTCGCCGTCGCGCCGCGCGCGGATCTCCAGCCCATTCGAAATCTCCCGCGCATCCAGCCATACCTGGAACGGATCGTCGTTCGATCTTGCTTCTTCCATTGCCAGCGAGGCAATGTTCCAGCGTTCGCAACCCAATTTCCATCCGCCCGATAGTTCAACCAGATCTGGGATATTCACCGGGATCACCGATTTTTCTTCGGGCAGTTGGGGCCAGCGCTCGATGGGCAGGGTGATATTGCCCGCCACCACGTAGACCAGCGCCCCCTCGCGCAGGAGATGCAAGCCACGGGTCAGGTCCATGCGCGTGGGATGGGCGGGATCCGCGAGGAAATCGGCGGCGCGTTCGAGGGCGGCATAGGTGATGTCGGGTTGGCCGGGGTGGAGGCGCTCCATGGCGCGGCGAATCAAATTCCGTTGGAGTCCGAGGCGTTGTTTGGTCAGCGCGGAGGCGTCGAAGGCGACATAGTCCGCGGTCTCCTGGGCGACGACATCCTTCCACGCATCGGCGATGATCTGTGAAACGATCTCATGGTCGCCCGCCAGCGATTTGGAGGTGCGCCAGATCGTTTCGCGGAAGCGCGGGTTGTACGATTCAAGGGCGGGGATGAGCAGGTGCCTCAGGCGGTTGCGGAAAAAATCGGGCGACGCGTTGCTCGGGTCGTGGCGCGGGCGGAATCCGTTCGCGGCGCAATACACTTCGGTTTCCTCGCGCCAAGTATCAAGCAGGGGGCGCACGACGGGAATCCCGGCATCGAACATGTGGATGATGGTGCGGTGGGTCATGCCTTTGAGCCCAGCCAGCCCCGCGCCGCGCACGAAATGCATGAGCACGGTTTCCACCTGGTCGTCTGCCGTGTGACCGACCGCCACGGCTTGCGCGCCGAAGCGCCGCGCCTGCGCCATGAGGAAGCGATACCGCAACATGCGGGAGGCTTCTTCGATGGATAGTTTTTCGGTTTCGGCGAATGCGCGCACATCGCCTTTTTCGATCACCCAGCGCAGGTTGAGACGCCCCGCCGCCTGTTCGACGGTGTTCGCGTCGGCATCGGAATCGGGCCGCAGTTTGTGATTGAAGTGCGCGACGATGACTTTGTACCCGCCCCGGCGCAGGACGTCCATTAAACACAGGCTGTCGGGTCCGCCGGAGACGCCCGCGATGACGGGTTTGTCTTTATTGAGTCCGCATTGTTCGCGGAGGGTGGATTCGAGGTGTTCGAGCATAATTTTTTAAACACCAAGGACACGAAGGTCACCAAGGTTGGACAAACGACGAGCGAATCGCCTTTCCATAGATTTTCCCTTTGTGTCCTTTGTGGTGAATCAGATCTGGTAAAGTTCCACCAACACTCCCGCCGTGCTTTCGGGGTGGATGAACGCGTATTTTTTTCCGTCCGCCGCGGCGCGCGGTTCCTCGTTGATCAGGCGCACGCCTTTCGATTTGAGTTGCATCAGCATCGCGTCGATGTCGTCCACTTCGAGGCAGAGGTGGTGCATACCGGGTCCGCGTTTGGCAAGGTATTTCGCAACGCCTGAATCGTCCGAGGTGGGCTGGACCAGTTCCACGTCCGAGCCGTGAAGCGGGAGGAACGCCACTTTCGATTTTTCGGCAGGCACGTCGCGCATTTCGTGCAACTCCATGCCCAGCGCGTCGCGCCAAAACGACAGGGCTTTGTCCATGTCGTCCACTACGACAGCGATGTGGTTGATATGTTTGACGTAAGGCATGTTTTCTCCAGTAGAGGTGACAGTCATTTTGAAAATGACTGTCACCTGCATGTCGGATTATATCCGCTTGCCAGAGAATCCGAGAGCGATTAAGATAGAGACATGCCTGCCCTGCCCTTCAACGTGCGGCGCGTGGCGATGACGATCGGGATCATCGCGCTCGTGTTCATCGTACTCGAATTCAACCGCCGCCTCGAGGAACTTAACCTGCTCGATAAGCAGTATGAACTCGTGCAACAGCAGGCAACACATGCCTTGCAAACACAGGTTGCGTTGCAGACCAAAGTGGCGTATGCCGGCTCCGACGCGGCAGTGGAGGAATGGGCGCGCACCGACGGTCATCAGATCCAGGAGGGAGACCTGCCGGTGGTGCCGATCGGCCAGCCTGGCGCGGCGCCCATCGAACTTGTCACCCCCGTCTCAACGGCGACCCCCATGACGAACCCGCAAACCTGGTGGGACCTGTTCTTTGGTGAACACTGATCCGTTCTGGACGACAAACCGACTCGCGCTCTTCCCCGAGTCGACTCGCGTGCGCGACGATTCCCTATTCATCGCCGGACATTCCCTCGCCTCCCTCGCCGACCGACACCTGACTCCGCTTTACGTATATGATCGCGCCAGCCTCGACCTCGCCGTCGCGGAATATACATCCGCGTTGCGCGCGCACTATCCGGGCGAGTCGCGCATCAGCTACGCGGGGAAAGCCTTCCTGTGCAAAGCCATCGCCGCATGGACTCAACATCACGACCTCATGGTGGATTGCACCGGCGAAGGCGAGATCGGGATCGCCGTCGCGGGCGGTGTGCCGCGTGAAAAGATTCTTGTGCATGGGGTGAATAAATCTATGGCGGACTTAAAGTCCGCGTTCCTGCACGCGGGCACGATCGTCGTTGATAATTTGACGGAACTCAACACCATCCGTGCCACTTTGAGCGAAGCGAAGAGTCTCCTCCACAAGGAGAGAGATTCCTCGGTCGCTACGCTCCCTCGGAAGAACACACAAATTTGGTTGCGTTTACTCCCTGGCCTCGCTGTTTCCACTCACCACGCCCACACACAGACCGGTCAACACGACAGCAAATTCGGGATGACGCGCGAAGAAATCATGCAAGCGGGGAAATTTTGTAGAGAAAACAACCTACCGCTCACCGGCGTCCACTTCCACCAGGGCTCGAACTTCCGCGACCCGGAACCGCTCCTCCCCGCCATTGATCTCGCTCTCGACATTGCGAAAGAAATCGGATTCATTGGGGAATGGCACTTCTGCCCCGGCGGCGGATGGGGCGTGGCGTACCACGAAGATGAATTGCCGAACCCTTTGATTGAAAGTCATGTGCGCGGAATCGCTGAAGCGGTGAGTGAGGGATGCCGTCAACGTAGACTCGACCTCCCCGTTTTGCACCTCGAACCCGGGCGCAGTCTTGTGGCGCGGGCGGGAGTAGCGATCTACCGCGTAGGCGCGATCAAACAGCGCGGCGATAAGATTTGGATCCTCACGGATGGCGGCATGGCGGACAATCCGCGCTTTGCGTTATATGGGGCGAGGTATTCCTGTTTACCTGTGACGAGGCTCAACCGGGGGGTTAATGCGAGAGTTTCGATCGCGGGTCCGTATTGCGAATCAGGCGATGTGGTCATCGAAGATCTGCCGATGCCGGAGTTGAAAGAAGGCGAGTTGATCGCCATTCCTGTTTCGGGCGCGTATCACTTAAGCATGTCGTCCAATTACAATGGCGCGCGCCGCCCCGAGGTGTTGATGCTGGAAGAGGGAAAAGCAACGGCGATGATGCGGCGCGAAACAACGGAGGATTTGGTCGAAAGAGATTCGTAATACCCGGTTCACCATTCTGATTCCCTCATGCAGTACGCAATACGCAGTACATCTCCTCAAACCCCATTACCCAAAAAAATAGATTGCCGTTTCATTGCTTAACGTTTATGTTATCTGACAGAAATGTCATCTCGACGCGGCGGGGGAATCCATATAATAAAAACATCGAACCGACAACCAAGGAAAATCTCATGCTCGAATTTGAAGACAGCGATTTTGGAGAAACCCCAAAAACAGGAAATGCGGTGGACATCGGCGCCCGCTCCTGCCCGCATTGCGCCAAGCCTGTCGACGCGCAAGCCGCGACCTGTCCGCATTGTGAGCAACCGCTGGAGGAAACCATCGAGGTGGACCTCAACCGGGCGATCCCCAACCGCCCGCTCCGCCGGCTGTTGCATCCGCGCAATGTGTTGATGGTGCTGATGACTGTCGCGTTCGCCCTCAGCGCGTATGGGATGCTCGTCGTCCGGCAACTTTCCAGCGGATACTACATCGCCTCGGGCGACCGCGTCCTTGCCGAAGGGGATGCCGCCTCCGCCGTGGACTTTTACCGCCAGGCTGTGCAGGTCGATGCGCAGGACGCCGAAGCGTACGAAAAACTCGCCTGGGCAGAGTATCAGCTTGCCCGTGATGCCGAAGCGCTGGCGGATTTCGAATCCGCTCTCCGCTTGGACGCTAACGGGACCTCGAGTCTGTTCGGCGCGGGGCTTGCCGCATACCAGCTCCGCAAGTACGAGACCGCCGTCGAACACCTGAGCCGCGTGGTCGCGCTTTCACCCGAACACGCCGACGCCTATCAATATTTGGGACTCGCTGAATTCCGCCTCGGCGATTTAGAGCCCGCTTATGAGCATCTTACCGAAGCATGGGTGTACGACCCGAACGACGGCACCACCCTTTTCTATTTGGGGAGACTCCTCGCTGTGCGAGGCAAACCGCAAGTGGCTGTTGAACGATACAACGAAGCGGAACAATCGGGCTTCGACCTCGGTTCCGTTGAGTTCGCGCGCGGACTGGCATGGATGCAGGCTGGGGAATACGAAAAGGCGCGCAATGATCTTCAAAAGGCGGAAAACGCTTACCCATCCCGCGTGGAGGTGAAATTGTCGCTGGCGCGGGCGTTGTACCTGCTGGAAGACTATGACTCATCCCGTGACCTTCTATCTTCCGTGCAAACATCGCTGCCAGCGAACTTTCAGCAGGAATACCTCGCCTTATCCGGCTGGGTTTCGCTTCGCCAGGGTCAGTTCGAAGCCGCGCGTTATGATTTCAACTTGTGGGTCGGCATCAGCCCCAACAACGCGGACGCGTTGAATGCGCTGGGCTGGGCGACTTATTACGCCGGCGAATGCCAGATGGCTGTCGAAGTCTTCCAAAGCGCGGCGGATGCGATGAACGGAGAGTGGGTCCAAGCCTATGATCTCCTTAATTCGGCGGATGAGACGCCGCCGACTGGGCTGGCACTGGGTTGCCAGTAGATATATCGGAGGTATTTTATGCACAAGCCAGGTCGTGTTCGTTTCCCGCCCCGGCAAGACGCTCGTGGGCAGGGGTTGGTTGAATATGCGATCTTACTTGCATTCATTGCCGTCATTGCGATTGCAGGATTGGAACTGGCGGGCGGGTCGGTCAAGCAAGGTTTCATCAACGTGTGCGCCGAGTTGGGCAATGCGGAGTGCGAGGCCGCAAAGAGCCAACCGGCGACCGCCGCGGCTCAAGCGGCTGCCGCCACGTCTACGGCGGTTGGCTCGCCCACCCCGCCGCCGACCGTCACCCCCACCGCCGTTTTGGTCAACCCGGAACCCACCCGCCCACCGGTGGTTGTGGTATTTGAGCCCACGGTGACTCCGACACAGGTCGCAGAAATGATCACGATGCGGATCAAGGTGGTGATCAACAAAAAGGGCGGCAAAAAACAGGAAGACAAAATCGGCGTGCGTGTGGTCGTTTACGATGAACAGGGCAGGTTCGTTGCGCAAGGCCGGACGAACAATAACGGCAAAGTATCTTTCTCTGTGCCGGCTGGCACGTATTACGTATCAACATACTACGAAGATAATTGGGAAAAACATGGACCCATCACTGTGAAGGATTCAAGCATGAATGTGCTTCACATTACAGAATCCCGCTGATCCCATAATTTATAATAAACGATTAGCGCCGACCCGTTTTGGACGGATCGGCGTTTTTATTGACGCGCCTGGCTGTCCATTGCAACACCCGAGGGGCGGTATATTTATGTTATAAGTAGAACGCCAAAAGAAATTCAACACCACAAGCCGACAGCGGACCGTGGTCTATGGTCTGCGGTCGACGGTCAATATCTGTAAAGAAACATTCGACGATTTGCTTAATATTCGAGATCATGGACGATACTATCCTTCCTTTCTCCCGCCTCACGGATGATCAGGTTCGGGATCTGGCAAGGCTTCATCACCGCGCGATGCATTCTCTGTTGACCGATCTCGGCTTGCCGTTCCTTGAACACTATTATCATCTCGCCCGCGCGGATTCGTCGGTGGTCGGGGTGTGCGCGGTCGGCGCGGGCGGGAGTCTGTCGGGTTGGGCGGTGGGGTCGCCGCAGCCGAGTCAATTGAATGGGCGGTTGACCGAGGCGAAGGGGTGGTTCGTCGTCCAAATATTGCGCGTCCTGTTCACGAATCCAAAAGCGATCTGGCAGGCGTCGATCTCATCTAGATCAGCATCCGTCCCGATGAAAGAAGGCGCACTTGAGTTAACGTACATCGGCGTGGATAAATCCGCGCGCAGGCGGGGGCTGGGGCGCGAGTTGTTGAACGCATTCATCGAAGTCGCGCGGGAGAAAAAATTCACATTCATCGAGTTGAGCGTGGAAGCCGACAACGCCGCCGCGATTGCAATGTATACTAGGGCTGGTTTTAGAATCGCGCGCTCGTTCAAAGAAGGCGCATTCGACCGTCACCGCATGGAATTGATGGTGCGATGACCGCCGACCGCAGACCGCGCAAACTGAATGCGAGAGTCAGCGGTCAACCGTCTGCGATCAATCGTTTGACACCATCATCGTTGAAATGAAAAACCTCATCACCAAAATCAAACCCCTCCCCGCGCCATGGTTGTTTCTGGCTGTCGCGTTCCTCGCGTACGGGTTGCTCTTTTGGCGTCACGGATTTTACTGGGACGACCTGCCGATGACGTGGATTCGCTACGAACTGGGGCGCGAGGCGATGGCGAAATATTTTTCCACGGCGCGCCCGGTCTGGGCGGTGTTGTACCAGGCGACCACGACCATCCTGCCGCCTGTCCCTGCCGCGTGGCAGATTTTCTCGATCCTTTGCCGCTGGCTCAACGCGGTGTTGCTGTGGAAATTGATCCGCGAGTTGTGGAGCGACCGTAAGATGATGGCGTTGCTCGCGGGGTTGTTGTTTTTGCTGTACCCCGGCTTCAACCTGCAATTCGCTTCGTTCCTCACGACGCATTTTTGGATCGTGCTGAGTTTCTTCCTGCTCTCGTTCCTGTGGATGCTGAAGGCGGTCAACACCCCGTCGCGGTATTGGTTGTTCACGATCGGGGCTATGATCCTCTCCGCGCTCAATTTGTGGATGCTCGAATATTTTTACTCGCTCGAATTGGTTCGTGTCGTTGTCCTCTTTTTTGTCTTGCGCAGTTCCGCTCAGGGGGATCGGTTTTTGCAACTGGCATGGCGAACGTTCAGGCATTGGCTTCCCTACCTGCTGGCGTTCGTCGCCAATATTTTGTACCGCGTGTTCGTCTTCACCAACGTGGCGTATCAAAATGTGTTCTTTGTTGAGTTGAAGGCTGAACCGTTCAACGCCATCCTCCACCTGCTTCAAAATATTCTCGCAGATTTATGGCTGGCAGCTGGGCAGGCGTTCGGGACGATCTTTCTTTTTCCGAACATTGCGGAGGACGGTCCGCTCACAGCATTGATGTACGCGGTTGTCGTGATTGCCGTTGGCGCGATGGTTTTCTTTGTTTTCAAAAATCCCGAAGTTCAAACATCCAAACAACCTGCCTATTGGGCGATTCTGATCGGTTTTGCGGCGCTGGTCTTGAGCGGCGGTCCGTACTGGCTGGCGACGCTCGATATCAGCCTGTCGTTTCCTGCGAGCCGCTTTACGTTGTCGTTCATGCTGGGGGCGAGTTTGTTCATCGCGGGTCTGGTTGAATTGGCGCCGGCAAAGATTCGCGCGACGATTTCTGTCGCCCTCGTCGCCCTGTCCGCCGGGCGGCAGGTGATGATCGGCGATGCGTTCCTCAACGATTGGGATTCGCAAACGAATCTTTTCTGGCAGATGCGCTGGCGCGCGCCCGCTCTCCAACCCGACACGCTCATCTTGATGAACGAGGAACTTGCGTATTACGCCGACAACTCGATCAGCGCGGGCGTCAACTGGATCTATGAATCGAACCCCAACGCGGACGACATCAACTACGTGCTCTTTTACCCGACGAACCGGCTTGGCAAATCGCTGGCTTCGCTCGAGCCGAACACGCCGATTCACTACAGTTACATCGCCGGAGATTTCAACGGGAACACTTCAGACACGGTCGCGTTTTACTACTCGCCGCCCTACTGCCTGCGACTGCTCGACCCAGACTTGGACTCGAACAACCGCTTCATTCTGGATGACAGCCTGATGCGCCAGGCGTCGGCATTATCCAACCCCGAGCGGATTTTGCGCGAGCCGTCCGCGTCCATGCCCGCGTTCTACGGCGCGGAACCTGCACATGGATGGTGCTATCACTTCCAAAAAGCGGAACTCGCCCGACAGTTCGGCGATTGGGACGAGGTCAACCAGCTTGCCGACGCCGCGTTCCAACTCGACGAGCATTTCAACAATCCCGTCGAATTGTTCGTCTTCATCGAAGGGTACGCCCACGCCGGGGATTGGGAGGAAGCAGTAAAACTTTCGAGAGAAGCGCGGCAGGTTTCGAAGAATTACGTTGACCCACTGCTCTGCAAGTTGTGGAAACGCATTGTATTGCAAACACCAACCAGTCAAAAGAAAGACGACAGCATCAATGAAATTCAACAGGTGATCGAGTGTTCACCTCCGTAACGTATATTTCGCCCTCTCTCATCCGCACGGGGATAAATCTCCGTGCTATTCGTACAAAGTCCGCTAAAGCGGACTGCGTTCCCTTTCTATGAAACTCTTCCGCCCGGCCCTCCTTCTTCTCCTCATCACCGTCCTCGCGTACGGACTTTTCCTCCCACAACTCGGCTTCTACTGGGACGACCTGCCCATCTCGTGGATTCGCTACCAACTCGGACCCGAGGCGTTGACGAAATATTTTTCCACGAACCGCCCGATCTGGGGGATGTTGTATCAACTCACCACGACCGTCATCCCGCACGAGCCGCTCTTCTGGCAAATCTTCGCGCTGTTCTGGCGCTGGCTCGGCGCGGTGACGGTCTTCGCCATTGCGCAAAAATTATGGAAGGACAAACCGCGCCTTGCATTCAGCGCGGCGGCATTATTCGTTGTCTATCCGGGCTTCAACCAGCACTGGGCATCGTTTTTGTACAGTCACTTCTACATCGTCCTGTTCTTCTTTTTATATTCGTATTACTGCATGTTGCGCGCCTTCGAGGAGCCGAACCGTTTCCTGCGCTGGACCCTGCTCGGCGTGACCTTCTCCGCGCTCAACTTGTGGATGACGGACTATTTCTACGTTCTGGAACTGATGCGGGTGGGATTCGTCGTGACTGCCCTGCGAAATGAATTGCTGACGCTCCGCGAACGCATCCTGAAATCTTTCAAACTGTGGCTTCCCTACCTCGCCGTTTTCATTCTCGCAGTGCTTTCGCGTTTATTCATCTTCAACAACCAGATTTACGGGTTTGGATTAACAAAACGCCTCGCCTCCGCGCCGCAGGAAACGGTTCTCCACCTGGTCCGAACCGTCCGACAAAGCCTCGACCTCGTCCTCCGCGAGGCGTGGGCGCAGGCGCTTCGACTCCCCGATGCAATCGCCCTTGGGTCGGCAATCAACCTGTACTATCTCGTCTTCGGCGGAGTTGCCCTGCTTGCGCTCGCCGGCTTATTCCTGCTCCCCAAAGACCGGGCATTCGCGGATGTCAGCCGGCTTGAAGATGTGCTGTCATCGGTGAAGAAGGATGAAACACAGGCGCCAGCAAAACCAGAACCGCAGAGGCGGAGGTGGTTTCGTAATTTTATCGAGCAGGGTCATGATTCGCTGTGGGCGATCGGGCTGGGAATCTTCGCCCTGCTCCTTGCGGGCGGTCCATTTTATTTGATCGAGTTCACCCCGTCGCTGGCGTGGCCCGCCAGCCGTTTCACACTGCCGTTCATGCTGGGCGTCGCGTTGACGTTTGCGGGCATCGTGAATTTGATTCCGTGGCAAAGCGCGAGGGCTATCCTTCTTGCCACACTCGTCGGCTTTGCGGCAGGAAAGCAATTCTTGTGGTCGAACGAGTACAAACAGGATTGGCAAACCCAAAAAGAATTATTCTGGCAACTCGCGTGGCGCGCGCCGGGCATTGCGCCCGATACCGCCCTGCTCATGAACGAAGGCGCGTTGAAGTTTTACGCGGATAATTCCCTCAGCCCCGTCGTCAATTGGATCTACGCGCCCGACCTTCAGGGAGAAGATATTCCGTATGTGTTGCTTTACCCAACGACCCGCCTGCGCAGCGACGCGCTCCCCAAACTCGAACCCGACCTGCCCATCTTCACCGACTACATCGCCGGCACGTTTAACGGAAAAACCTCGCAGGTGCTGGCGATCTACTTCATGCCGCCGGGCTGTTTGCGGATTCTCGACCCCGAGATCGACCGCGTGAATCACACCATCCCCGAGCAGACGTTGATGCGCTTCGCTGCGCGTCTTACCAACCTCGATTTGATTCTCCCTGAGCCATCGTCACGCCTCCCCGGCGTGTACCGACCCGAGCCCGCGCATGGCTGGTGTTATTTCTTTGAGACCGCCGAGTTGGCGCGTCAGTTCGGGCAGTGGGATGATGTTGTTGCGCTGGCGAACACAGCCTTGGACGCCAATCTCCAGCCCGGCGACCCCGCGGAATATTTCGTGTTCATTGAAGGGTTTGCGCACGCAGACGAGTGGGGGCGCGCGGTGGAATTGTCGAAAAAATCTTTTGACGAATCGCAGGGAGCATTGGCGGCTCCGCTGTGCAGGCTGTGGGAACGCATCCAAGCCGGGACAAAGGAAAGTGGGAAGCGAAGCGACGCGCTTTCCGACGTCCGCCTGTCTTTTGCATGTACTCCATGAGAAATCGTCCTTGATTAAGCGTTTGTTTGGCTCTACAATAGGCGTCAGGGTATTCGCTGGTTACAAATTTAATAGATGACTTTGAAAGGAGGTTGCTGAATCAATCCCGATTTGCCAAACGTTATGTTCCGATTCGACACTATCCAAAGGAGTAGAGAAATGCGTAAGTCACTTTTGCACGTTTTCGGTTTGTTGATTGTCCTTTCATTGGTCCTGGCGGCATGTGCGCCCGCCGTGGAAGAAGTTGGCGGGTTTCAGATCCCAGCCATTGAAGAGGGCAAGTTCAATGTGGCGATGGTCCTGATCGGACCGCATGACGATGGCGGCTGGTCGCAGGCGCATTATGAGGGTCTTCTGTACATCGAAGAAAATGTGCCTAATACCCATGTAGCCTACATTGAAAACGTTCCCGAGGGCGCCGACTCGGAACAGGTTTTCCGCGCGCTGGCTCGCAAAGGCTTCGACCTGGTCTTCGGCACATCGTTCGGTTACATGGACCCGATGGAGGTTGTGGCGGGCGAGTTCCCGGACGCGACGTTCATCCACCTCACCGGTATCAAATCCAATTTCACGAACTTTGGCAACCTGATGGGCGCCATGGAAAACATGAAGTACCTCGCCGGCATGTTGGCGGGCGCGCGCGCCAAGCAGGACGGCGAGACCAAACTCGGATACATGGCGACCTTCCCGATTCCGGAGGAGATCCGCCTGGGTAACGCGATCGCGTTGGGCATGCGCAAGACCTGCCCGGAATGCACGCTCGATGTGCGCTGGATCAACACCTGGCACGATCCGATCATCGAAAAGGAAGCCGCCGCTTCACTATTCGACGCCGGTGCGTACGTGGTCTTCACCGGCGCGGATACCCCCGCGGTTGCCGATGTGGCGCAAGAAAAGGGCAAGTACGGCGTGACGTACGACTGGTACGGCTCATGCAAAGTGGATGCCTGTCTCACCGCACCGTACTGGCTGTGGGGCTCCGAATACGCCCGCATTACGTCCGGCGTGATCGATGGCTCGTACACGCCCGGGTATGATTACTTCGATGCCGATACCGGCGCCCTGGGCTTGTATGGCTTCATGGAAGGCGAATCGTTGACCCCGGGTCTTGCGAGCCTCGACCCCGCGGTGATTCAGGAAGTCCGCGATATCCTCGCCCAGATGCAGGCTGGCGAATTCACCCGCTTCGATGTGTTCACCGGACCCATCAACGACAACAAGGGCAATGTGGTGTTGCCTGCGGGTCAGAGCCTCGAACAGGTGGACCTGGATGCATTCCCCGAGTTCGGCTTGCCGTGCAGTATCGATGTGTGCATGAAGTGGTGGGCTGAAGGCATCACCGCCGAATTACCGGAGTAAAAGGAGTTTGACGATCGGGGCAGGACTCTTCATGGTTCTGCCCCGTTTTTGTATCATCGCTCAGGTGGCGCCTTATGACCGACTCAACATCCTCTCGTTTGATCGTGGAAATGAAAGGCATCGTCAAGCGTTTTCCCGGCGTGCTTGCCAATGACCATGTCGATTTTGAATTACGCGCCGGTGAGATTCATGCCCTGCTGGGGGAAAACGGGGCGGGTAAAAGCACGCTGATGAACGTGCTGGCGGGTCTCTACAAGCAGGATGCAGGCATGATCAACGTGAAAGGGAAAACGCTGGAGTTCGCGTCGCCGCGCGACGCCATTCAGGCGGGCATCGGCATGGTGCACCAGCATTTCATGCTCGTCCCATCGCAGACGGTGACCGAGAACATTTTGCTCGGGCTGGATGAGCCGCGTTTTTTCATGCGGCTGAACGAATACGATAAAAAGATCGCCGACCTCGGCGATCAATACGGACTCAAAGTTGACCCGCGCGCGAAGATCTGGCAACTCTCGGTGGGAGAACAACAGCGCGTGGAATTATTGAAAATGCTCTATCGCGGCGCGGATGTGCTGATCATGGACGAGCCGACAGCCGTTCTGGCGCCGACGGAGATCGACGGATTATTCGATACCCTGCGTTCGATGGTGGCGCAGGGGAAATCGGTTATTTTTATCAGCCATAAACTGCAAGAGGTGACAGCCATCGCCGACCGCGTGAGCGTGTTGCGGCGCGGGGTTGTGACCGCTTCGGGCGTGCCTGCCAGGGGGGTGAGTAAACAGGAACTGGCGAGCATGATGGTGGGGCGCGATGTGGTGTTACTCGTGGACAAGAAACCCAAACAGGCGGGAAAGATCATCCTCGACGTCAGGGATGTGCATGCCGAGAACGACAAGGGTCTGCCCTCCCTGCGCGGGCTTTCGCTCAACGTTCGGGCGGGCGAGATCGTCGGCATTGCCGGCGTGGCTGGCAATGGGCAGATCGAACTTTCGCAAGTGATCGCGGGGCTTCGCACCTGCAAGCAGGGCGAGGTGACCCTGAACGGCGACAAAGTGAGCAACCGCGATACGTTGTACGGCATCCAGCATGGCATGTCGTATGTGCCGGAAGACCGCACGCATGTGGGTAGCTCGCCCAATTTGAGCGTGACCGACAATGTGATCATGAAAAATTATCGCAAGCCGCCGATCTCGAAGGGTTCGATGATCGACATGACCGCGGCGACAAAATTTGCGCAACAACTCAAAGAGGCATACGACATCATCGTGCCCAAGGTCGAAACGCCTGTGCGGTTGCTCTCCGGTGGCAACCTTCAACGTGTCATTCTCGCGCGTGAAATTTCGGGGCATCCTAACTTCATGGTGGCGGTGCAACCCACGCGCGGGCTGGATGTGGGCGCCATCGAGGGAGTCCACCGTTTGTTGCTCGCCCAGCGCGAAGCGGACGCGGCGGTCCTGTTGATCTCGGAGGAGTTGGAGGAATTGCTGGCGTTGAGCGACCGAGTCTACGTGGTGTACGAGGGGAAGATCATGGGCGAGGTACGCGTCGGGGGCGGCGAACCAGACGAACGGTTGATCGAGGCGATTGGCTTGATGATGACCGGCACACCACAGGACCAAATCCAGAACGAGGGAGCGGCAACCCATGGCTGAATCCATGATGAAAAAAAGTAGCGGCGCGTGGCGGATCAAACTCGAGCCGCGGCTTGACGAGCCCACCGTCCGGCAGTCGTTGTTGATCACGCTGGGCGCGGTAATCGTGGCGTTGGCGCTGGGCGGCATTGTCATCGCCGTCGTCGGTGGCAACCCGTTCCTTTCCTACTTTTATATTGCGCGCGCCTCGTTCGGCAACATCGGCGTGTTGTCGGATACGATCGTGAAGGCGACACCGATCATCCTGACCGCGCTGGCGTGCACGATCGCCTTCCGCATGAAGTTGTGGAACATCGGCGCGGAGGGACAGTTCATCATGGGCGCGTGGGGCGCGAGCGCGATCGTGCTTGCGCCGGTGCTGGCGCCCGAAACGCCGCGCTGGATTTTCATTCCGGTCATGGCGCTGGCGGGGCTTGCCTTCGGCGGGCTGTGGGGATTCATCCCCGGCTATCTCAAGGCAAAGTTCAATGTGAACGAGATCATCAGTTCGTTGATGTTGAATTACATCGCCGTTTCGTGGGTGAACTTTTGGATCTTCGGCGTGTGGAGCGAAGGCGGGTTTCAAATGAGCCCAAAATTCCCCGAAGCCGCTTCGTTGCCGCGCCTGTCGGATTATGCATCGAGCATCCCATTTCTGCGCGGGTTGACCACGCATGCAGGCTTGATTTTCGGAGTCATTGCGGCGATCGTCCTGTGGTTCATCGTCTATCGCAGCCGTTGGGGATACGAAATCCGCTTGATCGGCGATAACCCGCAGGCGGCAAAGTATGCCGGTGTGAGCATTGTAAAAAACACGATCCTCGTGATGGTTCTTTCGGGCGCGCTGGCGGGTCTGGGAGGTATGAGCGAAGTGGCGGGCGTGGTGCGCCGTTTGCAGACCTCCCCCATCAACGCGGGATACGGCTTCACGGGAATCATCGTGGCATGGCTGGCAAAGTTGAACCCGCTGGCGATCATCCTGGTTTCGATCTTGTTCGGCGCGTTGATTTTGGCAGGGCGCGAGATTCAACCCTCGGGCATCCCAAAGATGATTCAGGGGATCATTCTTGTCTGTCTCATCGCCAGCGACTACCTCCTGCGTTATCGCGTGCGCTTCGCGCGGGCAGAGGAGGAATAGTCATGGACCCCATTATTATTCTTCAAGCGGGTGTCGCAACGGGGACGGTGCTGCTCTTCGCCACGATAGGCGAGGTGCTGGCAGAACGTTCGGGCGTATTGAACCTCGGCGTGGAGGGCATGATGTTGATCGGCGCGATGACCGCTTTCAGCGTGACCATCTCCACCGGCAACCCGTGGATCGGCGTGCTCGCCGCGATGATCGTGGCAGGCTTGCTCAGCCAGATCCATGCCTTTATCGTCATCACCCTGCAAGCCGATCAGGTGGTCAGCGGGCTTGCGCTCACGCTGGTCGGCGCTGGAATCAGCCTCGTGTTGGGCGAGGGTTTGAGCAAAGCCGGCACGGTTTCGCTCCTGCCAAATTATTCGATCCCCGTGCTTTCCCTGATCCCGTTCATCGGACCGATCTTCTTCACAGATCAAAGCGTGCTCGTATACGTCGGGTTTTTGCTCACACCGTTGGCATGGTATTACATCAACCACACGCGCCCGGGCTTGCACTTACGCGCAGTGGGTGAATACCCGTCCGCGGCAGATGCGCTGGGCATCAACGTGTTCCGCCTGCGGTATGCCTATGTTTTCGTCGGCGGCTTGCTGGCGGGGCTGGGCGGCGCGACGATCAGCCTTGCGGTCGCGCCCGGCTGGTTCAGCGAACTCACCACCGGTGGGCAGGGCTGGATCGCGGTCGGACTCGTCATCTTCGCCCAGTGGGATCCCGTCCGCGCGGCGTTCGGTTCCTACGCGTTCGGCGCGCTCCGCCGTCTCATTCTCGATATTCAAGCCCCTCTCACCTTATTCGGTTTTGACAACCCGTTTTACTACAACCCCTATTGGGGTTTCTTCCTGCAGATGCTCCCGTACGCCTTTACCGTGATCGTGCTGGTGATCGGTTCGCGCGAATCCATTCGTAAACGACTCGGCGCGCCAGCCGCGTTGGGCAACCCCTACATCCGCGGCGAACGCGGAAAATGATTCTTAACCACGAAGGACACAACGTGCACGAAGGAAAAGATTTTAAAACCTTTGTGACCCTCGTGTCCTTTGTGGTTAATCTTTTAAAACCATGACCCTCTGGCAAAATTATCTCAAACCCAAGACTCTCGCCGACGCGCTGGATGCCTTTGCCAACGCGGCGCGTCCCATCCTCCCCATCGCGGGCGGCACCGATCTGTTGCTTGATCTCGAACAAGGCAGACACCCGCCCGTTCAAACTTTGGTGGATGTAACTTCGATTCGTGAAATGATTCTCCTCGAGCAACGCGGGGATGACCTTTTCATCGGCGCCTCCGTCCCTGTCAACCGCGTCGCATCGGACCTGCGGACTGCCCGCCACGCCCAAGCCCTGGTCGAAGCCTGCAACCTGATCGCCGGACCGCAAGTCCGCAATGTCGCCACCCTCGGAGGCAACGTCGCCCACGCCCTCCCCGCCGCGGACGGGACGATTGCCCTGCTCGCGCTGAACGCCGAAGCAGAGATTGCAAGCGGATTGGGTGTAAAACGAATCCCATTTCAAGAATTATTCCTAGGTCCGGGTAAATCATCGCTCAAGCATGGCGAAGAATTGATTGTCGGATTCTACTTACCGCTTTCCGCTCACCATCAAGCCTCCTGTTTCAAAAGGGTCATGCGCCCGCAAGGCGTGGCATTGCCGATCTTGAATTGCGCCGTTTGGCTCGAACGCGAGAAAGATGTTATCAATGATATTCGCATCGCCGTCGGTCCCGGCGGGGGGACTCCCTTCCGCGCCACGCAAGCTGAAGATACTTTGCGTGGACAAGCCCTCAACGAGGAGACATTCGAATCCACGCTCGAAGCCTTGCTTGCCCAAGCCCAATTCCGCACCAGCGCCCGCCGTGCCAGCGCGGATTATCGTCAGCATATTATTAGCGGGCTGTTCAAGGATGTGTTGGAAACTGCGTGGTTGCGAGCAAAATAAAATCTCATCCCTGCTCCGTTGGTTGAGTAAGCGGTGTTCGTCCGCCGTATCGCAACCAACAAGTTTCAAAAACAAATTTGTAACAAGAGTTTCTTTGCTTACTGGCGGTTTCGACTGCTTGCGCTCAACCACCTAGAACTTTAGGAAGTAAATCATGAATACTATAATCTCCCTTTCGGTCAACGGTATCCAACATTCACTTGAAGCCAAGCCGAGTGAAATGCTCTCGGACTTGTTGCGGTATCGCCTGCGCCTCACAGGGACAAAGATTGGCTGTGAAGAAGCCGAGTGCGGCGCATGTACTGTCCTTGTGGATGGCGAGCCGGTGGTTTCGTGCATTTATCCTGCTGAGCGCGCGGATGGGAAGACGATTTTGACAATAGAAGGGTTGGCAGGAGAATTTACCGCTAAGAACGCAAAGAGCGCGAAGAAAAATCAATTAAATCCTAGCGACCTTGGCGCTCTTAGCGGTTCAGATTCCACCCTCACCCCTAGCCCCTTATCATCCCCGAAGGGGGCTCCCTCAGGGAGAGGGGGACTCCACCCTCTTCAAGAAGCCTTTGTGGAGCATGGCGCTGTCCAATGTGGATTCTGTATCCCCGGGCAGATCATGACGGCGTATGCTTTGCTCGAGCGGAATCAGAATCCCACGAAGGATGAGGTCCGTTTTGCGTTGAAGGATACGCTGTGTCGTTGCGCGGGGTATCCGACCATCGAGAACGCGATCCTTGCCGCGGCTGAGTCATTGCGGACGGGTGAGCCTCTCAAGAAGCCGAACATCCCTGATTCGATTCACCAACATAATTCAGTTGGACATACACATACGCGTCACGATGGAATCGAGAAGGTAAATGGTACAGCGGTCTTCACCGATGACCTTATGTTCGATAATATGTTGTTCGCCAAAGCCAAGCGTGCAGGGATTCCGCACGGGATATTGAAGCGACTCGATGTGTCGAAGGCGAAAGCGTTGGAAGGTGTCGTTGCTGTTCTCACCGCAGAAGATATCAAAGGCGAGCACAATCATGGACTGGTTATCTATGACTGGCCCGTGATGGTCGGGGTTGGGGAACGCGTTCGCTACGTGGGAGATGCGATCGCGGTCATCGCGGCGGAAACCCAACAGATCGCCGAGCAGGCGTCGGCGTTGATTGAAGCGGAGTTCGACCTCCAGCCTGTGATCACAAATCCAGTGCAGGCACGTCAGGAAGGCGTCCCGCAAATCCATGAAAAGGGAAATTTGCTTAAGCACATCAAGGTGCGCAAGGGCGATATGGAGAAGGGTTTTGCTGAGTCGGATGTGATCTTGGAGCACACGTTCAATACGCCGATTTATGATCATGCGTTCATCGAACCTGAATGTAGTATCGCGGTTCCTGTAAAACCTGACAGGTCTTTGCTAAACGCATCTGAACGGAGTGAGAGTTACGATGACCTGTCAGGTTTCCGAATTGAAATTTATTGCGGCTCGCAAATTCCATATCAGGACCGCACGCAGGTGGCGCGCGCGCTGGGCTGGGACGAGTCGCGCGTGCGCGTGGTTGGTCAGTTGATGGGCGGCGGGTTCGGCGGCAAGGAAGATGTGATGGGACAGATCCATGTGGCGATGCTGGCAAATGCGACGCAACGCCCTGTGAAGTTGTTGTTCGACCGCTACGAAAGCCTGGTCGTGCATCCGAAGCGCCACGCCACGCAAATTCGCGTGAAGATCGGCGCAAAGAAAAATGGACGCATCGTGGCGTGCGAGTCGGAGTTGTATGGCGATACCGGCGCGTATGCGTCGCTCGGCGAAAAGGTGATGACCCGCGCTACCACGCACTCGGCGGGACCGTACGACATCGAGCATGTGCGCGCCGATTGTTACGCGATGTACACCAACAACCCGCCTGCGGGAGCCTTCCGCGGATTCGGCGTCACGCAATCGGCGTTTGCGGTCGAGTCTATGATGGACATGCTCGCTGAAAAATTAAATATCGAACCCGTTGAACTGCGCCGCATGAACGCGTTGCATGTTGGCAGCGTGACGAACACGGGACAGGAATTACGTGAGTCAGTTGGATTGATGGAATGTATTGATAAGGTTTCAAGCGCCATGTGTCAGGTGTCAGGTTTGTCGGAGAAGGATGTGTTCAAGCCGCGAGTTGTTTCTGACCATGATGAAATAAATTTAACCGCGAAGCACGCTACACCTGCCCTGGCGGGCGGTGCCAGGGAGAGCGCAAAGAAAAAAGAATTAAATCTTAGCGACCTTAGCGGTCTTAGCGGTTCAAATCATCTTGTGCGTGCGTGGGGATTCGCCGCGGCATACAAGAACACGGGACTTGGCGGCGGCGCGCCCGATAAAGCAGGCGCCGAAGTGGAACTGTACGACGACGGAACCTTTGAAGTGCGAAGTTCCTCCGCTGAAATGGGACAGGGACTCGTCACCGTCATGCGCATGATCGTTGCCGAAGAAATGTCCGTCGTGCCTGAACAAGTAAAAGTGTTGGTGATGGACACAGACTTAACCCCGAACGGCGGACCGACCACGGCATCCCGTCAAACGTTTGTCACAGGTAATGCGTCACGCTACGCCGCGAAAACGCTGCGCGATGCCATCACCGCGACTCTTGCTGAAAAATACGATGTGAAGCCCGATCAGATTCGGTTTGAAAATGGAATCGTCCATGCGAACGGACATTCCATGACCTATGCCGAAGTTGCCAAAGAGATGAAGTCTATGGGGCAGATGCCGCGTGCGATGTACGAATACGAAGCGCCGAAGACTCAGCCTTTGGGGACAGGCGGCGACATGCACTTCGCCTTTTCGTTCGGAGTGCAAGCCGCGGAAGTGGAAGTGAACAAATTGACGGGAGAAGTCCGCGTGCTGAAAGTGATCTCTGCCAACGATGTGGGTATGGCGGTCAACCCGTTGGGCTTGCAGGGACAGGTCGAAGGCGGGGTGATGATGGGACTCGGCAACGCTCTGACGGAGGAATTCATCGTCGAGAACGGTTACGTAGTCACCGACCGGCTGGCGCGCTACCGCGTCCCGGGCATGATGCTCACGCCTGAGATCACCTCGATCATTGTGGAGCATCCCGTGCAGGCGGGTCCGTACGGAGCGAAAGGCGTCGGCGAGATATGCAGTATCCCCACCACGCCTGCGATCACGAACGCGATCTATAACGCGGTGGGCGTGAGGGTGGATCGGTTACCCGTGGATCAGGAAGTCATCGCGAGGGGGATTTGGGAGAGGGAAGGGAAGTAGAGAATAGAAAGTGGAAAACAGAAAACGGACTCTCAAGGTTTCAAGCCTGAGAGAATTAGGTGACTGTTACTTCGAAATTGACCATCACCTTTATTTTTATATCAAGTAAAATCGGGCAATGTCTAAAATCTTCACTCGAACCTTCCGCGCTCGCTGGGGAGAACTCGACCCTGGCGGGGTTGTCAGCCCGGCGAGTTATTTGCGCTACCTCGTAGAAACCGCCTGGGATTGGGGCGTGGCGGCGGGGATGGATGTGAACTACAGCAAGAACCCCGACGTGTTCTGGGTCATCCGCGAAACAGAGATTCATCTCCTGCGCCCGTTGCGACACAATGATGTGTTCGGTTTCACGATTTGGATGGTGAACTGGAACAAGGTGCGCGGGACGCGGTGCTTCGAGTTGACGTTCAAGGACGGCGGCGAGGTCATTGCGCAGGGCACGCAACACATCGTGTACATGGATGCGAAGACCGGGCGACCCACTCCCCTGCCCGAGGAGGAAGTGGAAAAGTTTCGGTTGGAAAACCCGCGCACGTTTCCGTTTGAACGATTCCCGAAGATCGCGGCGGCGGAAAATGCATTCACCATGCAACGGCAAGTCGAGTGGATGGATCTGGATTCGTACGAACACGTCAACAACGTGATCTATGCCAACTACGCCGAGGAGGTTGCCGCGCAGGCGTTGGCGGCGCGGGGGTGGAGTCCGCTGAGGATGGCGGAAGCAGGTTTCACCGTGGTGACGAGGCGGGTACATATCCAGTATTTGTCGATTGCGAATTGGGGTGAAACGTTGAATGTTTCCACACACATGCTTAGCCTCCATGAGACAGGCGGTTCGCGCTACGTTGGCATCGCGCGGGCAGATGGCTCCGCTGTGGCAGAGTGTATTTTGGATTGGGAATTGACGGACCGGCTCAGCGGGGAGGCGCGCTCGTTGCCGCTGGAACTCCGTTGAAATTCGCTTTGTTCGCAATCGGGTAAAATCCAGCCATGGAAAAATTCCTCGGCTATCGTTGCTCGCTGTGCGGGTCGGAATACTCCCCCACCGAAGTCGCCTACACCTGCCCGAAGGATGGCGGCAACCTCGATATCCTGCTCGATTATAAAAAGCTCAAGAAGAAATTCCACGCCGAGGATATCACCAGCCGCGGCGATTTTTCGCTCTGGCGGTACCTGCCCCTTTTGCCGGTGAACGAACTCGAGGGTGATGCCACCCCGCTGCATACCGCGGGGGGGACGCCTGTTTTCAAATTGTCCGCGCTGGGGAAAAAACTCGGGGTGCAAAACCTGTGGCTGAAGGATGAGTCGCGCAACCCGACTGCCTCGTTCAAGGACCGCGCCTCAGCCATCGTTGTCGCGCGCGCGCATGAGATTGGCGCGGAGGTCATCGTCACCGCTTCAACCGGCAACGCCGGCGCGGCTCTCGCAGGGATGTCTGCTTCGGTTGGACAAAAAGCCGTGATCTTCGCCCCGAAGTCCGCGCCGCAAGCGAAAGTTGCGCAATTGTTGATCTTCGGCGCGAAAGTGATCCTGGTGGATGGCACCTACGACGACGCCTTCGACCTCTCTGTGAAATGCGCGGCGGAATTTGGCTGGTATTGCCGCAACACCGGCTATAACCCCTTCACCGCGGAAGGCAAGAAGACCGCCGGCTTCGAGATCTGGGAATGGTGGCAGGAGGCGCACGCCAAATGGCACGATGAATTCGGCGAAGGGCTGGACCATCCGCCGTTGACCGTGTTCGTCTCGGTGGGCGATGGCAATATCATTTCGGGAATCCACAAAGGGTTCAAGGATTTGGTTGAGTTGGGGTGGATGGTGCGCGCGCCCCGCATCGTTGGCGTGCAAGCGGAGGGTTCGGCGGCGATCTCGAACGCGTTCCACGGGAACACGGAAACGATCACGCCCGTCTCTGCAAAGACGATCGCCGATTCGATCTCGGTGGACCTGCCGCGCGACGGCGTGAGAGCCATCCGCGCCGCGAAGGAATCCGGTGGCACGTACGTAAATGTATCTGACAGCGAAATCCTCAACGCCATCGTCGAACTTGGCAGGGTCGGCGTCTTTGCCGAACCCGCCGGGGCGGCGGCATACGCCGGGCTGGTGAAGGCAGTTTCCATGGGCGTGGTGCGAAGCGAGGATCCCGTTCTCGTGCTGAACACCGGGAGCGGGTTGAAGGATGTCCGTGCCGCCATGCAAGCGGTTGTTGAGGCGCCGATCATCGAACCCGCTTTGAATGCCGTGAAAAAGTTGTTGTGAAAAGGAATCAATGAAAATCACTTATTCGATCATCGTCCCCATCTTCAACGAAAAAGACAACCTGCCCGAACTCCATCGCCGCGTGACCGAAGTGCTGGACCGCACCGGCAAAACCTGGGAACTTCTGCTCGTGGACGACGGCTCCTCCGACGGCTCCGCCGACATCATCCGCGCGCTAGCCAAAAAGGATAAACGCATCCGCCCGGTGATCTTTGCCCGCAACTTCGGTCACCAGGTGGCGGTGACGGCGGGACTCGATTATTCGCGCGGCGAGGCGGTGGTCATCATTGACGCCGATCTGCAAGACCCGCCGGAACTCATCCACGAGATGGCAAAGAAATGGGAGGAGGGATACGAAGTCGTCTACGCGGTGCGCACCGAACGCGAAGGCGAATCCTTCTTCAAGTTGTGGACGGCATCCGTGTTCTATCGGTTGATCTACCGCATTACGGACGTGAAGATTCCTCTCGATACCGGCGACTTCCGCCTGATGGATCGCAAGGTGGTCAATGTGATGAATCGCATGCGGGAACGACATCGCTTTTTGCGCGGTATGTCGTCGTGGGTCGGCTTCAAACAGGTCGGCGTGGAATACAAACGCGCGGCGCGCACCGCTGGCGAGACCAAATATCCCTTCCGCAAGATGCTCCGCCTTGCCATCAATGCCGTGACCGGCTTTTCCTATTTTCCTCTGCAAGTAGCGACATTTTTCGGTTTCGCTTCGGCGTGTCTTGCCATCATCGCCATCCCGGTCGTTGCCATTCTGCGCCTTGCAGGGACTCATTTTTTCGAAGGACAAACAACCACCCTGGTCTTTGTGTTATTTCTGGGCGGCGTGCAATTGATCTCGCTCGGCATCCTTGGCGAATATATCGGGCGGTTGTACGATGAAGCCAAAGGGCGTCCGCTTTATATCACCCGCGAAGCGCCGGAAGACCGGTGACGGGGATCCTCACCCTCTTATACGGAGCACGCAGTACGTATTGCGTACTGCGTATCGCGTAACTTGCCATCCCCTCCCATGTCACTTTCCTTTTTCCGTGATAAAGAGTTCCTGCGCGCCGCGCTTGCGCTGGCAGCGCCCATTGCTTTCCAGCAATTGATCACAGCCGCGCTCAATGTCATCGATGTGTTCATGGTCGGGCAGTTGGGGGAGGCTTCGATTGCCGCACTGGGGCTGGCAAACCAGATCTTCTTTTTGCTCATCCTCTTCCTGTTCGGGGTGACGAGCGGCACGGCGATCTTCACGGCGCAATACTGGGGCAAGGGCGATGCGAAAAACATCCGCAAGGTGCTGGGCATCTGCCTCGCGGTGGCGGTTTCTGTCGCGCTCCTCTTTTCGCTTGCCGCAACGATCGTCCCGGAAACTCTGCTTGGTTTCTATACCGAAGACCCCGAGGTGATTCGGCTGGGCAGCGAGTATCTCGGCATCGTTGGGTTGAGTTATGTGGCAATGGCGATCTCGGTCTCGTACATTTCCATCCTGCGCAGTATCACCCAGGTGGCAATGACGGTCATTGTTTCCGTCGCCTCGCTGGCGCTGAAAACGGCCATCGGCTATGTGTTGATCTTCGGTCATTTCGGTTTACCCGCCCTGGGCGTGCGCGGCGCGGCGATCGGCACTGCCTTCGGTTGGCTGTTCGAATGCATAGCCTTGCTCGCGCTCGTGTACGCCCGAAAGACCCCGCTGGCGGTCAACCCGCTCACCCTGTTCCAATTCGACCGCGTCTTTCTCTTCACCGTGCTCCGCACCGCCATGCCCGCCACCATGAACGAGGTCATCTGGTCGTTTGGCATCACCCTCTACGCCGCCGTCTACGCCCGCATCGGCACCGACTCGATCGCCGCCATCAACATCAACGCCA
>CAYPCK010000002.1:0-20429 GCA_964409185.1 uncultured Anaerolinea sp.
GTCCACGTAGCGAATAACGTCACCATGGGCGGACAAAAAGTCGCGGGGGGTGAGAGGCGGTTTCATGTCCAGTAACTCATCCCACAAACTCCGATCCACCAGCCATGGATGACCTCGCCTGTTTCGATAACTTGGCGCTACCAGAGGATGTCTTTCTGTCGTATATGTTTCGCAAACCAACCGCGCGGTCCTTTCCTCCATTTGAGGCTGGTCGCCCAAAACGACCAACGCGCCATTCGACGCGCCGTCTTTCAATACCCGTAACCCACCTTGCAGGGAGGAGAGCATGTCGCCCTGCGCGTGATCTTTGTTGTAAGCGGTGCGAACAGGAAACGTAAGCTGTTCTAAAAGTTCCGCCACTTGTGGATGCGACGCGCCTGTTACCACGATTAAATCTTCGATGCCTGCTGATTTAACAGTGAGTACGACATGTTCGATGATCGTCGTGTTGTCCCATTCCATTAACAACTTTTGCTGTCCCATGCGACGCGATGCGCCTCCAGCAAGAATGATGGCGGAGATCATAAGGTCTCGTCCGAGATCAGGCGTTGGTAGTGTTCGGGCGTGTCAACATCGAGCAGAAGGCTGTCGTCGTGCCACGGGAGATACTCGACATGATGCTTGTGGAAAATCCCGCGCCCGCCGACATCTCCTTCCAGCGTGAAAAGATCTGATATTGTCGAACGGTCAAAAAGGACGGGGTTGGCTCGGCGGTCCAGCACCATTGGCGCAATGATCGGATGCAGTGTTTGAGCGTGCAGACTTATCAGCGCTTGAATGACGGATGTCGTGACCTGAGGCTGGTCAGCCAGCAGGAACACCGCGCCGCCGGGGAAGAATCTCGGTCGTGGCTCCAAATGTGAAACCGCAACTTTGATCGAGGATGCCTGACCGCTGTCCCATTCGCGGTTGAACACCACTCGCACATCCAGCCCTCTGACTGCGCTACGAATCTGCGCGGTTTGCTCGCCGGTGATGATGATCACTGGAGAAAGTCCCGCCTCCAACGCCCGGCGCGCCACTACCCGGACAAACGGTTCGCCTTTCCAATCCAGTAATTGTTTCGGCGAGCCAAAGCGGGTGGATGCTCCTGCGGCAAGCACAACTCCGGCGATGCGCTCGTGTGCCGCATATATTAGCTTTTTTTCAACGCTGGCAATAATGACAGCATGACATCGTTGAAGCAAGGCTGGCGCCATTCTCTGGGCCGCGGCTTGAAGTTCGGATGTATCCGCCTGATTGAGAAGGAATGTCCACTTTGCCCCGGCGGGAATGTTTCTCGCCGCCCCCTGGGGATGGGTGAGCGCGCGCGTCAACGCCTCGGGTGTGATCTGAGTCCCGTGGGGCAGCCCGCTCAGGTTCGAAAATATTTCAGGGCGGTGGACGATATCTTCCGTTAGCGCTTGCCCCAATGCTGACATTCCAACAACCTGAACGACATGATTGGCAAACTCGGGAATGGGCGGTTCGTGGTTTGCCCAACCCTTCAGCGGTTTTTGGCGCGATCCGTCGGCTTCGATGAGCATCGGGATATTGTGTTGTGAGCAAAGCTCGTGAATCTCTCGAAGCGCCGCGGCGGAGACCGGTTTCGTTCGATCTCCGTCCACCCCGCCGGTGACTAAAATTATGCCCGATAGGCTTTTTTCGAGGTCGCCGATCAATTCCGGCGAATCGATGACAAGGTGTTTGTCTGCCAGCGAGGTTTGCCACGCTCCCAAATGCGAGGTGGCGGTAACAATCACGGGAGGCTTCAACTCTCTTGCCAGTTGAAAGAGGGCTGTGGTTTTCCCGCCCGAGCCGACAAACGCGACACAACTCAGCCCGTCGATGCGAAGCGCGCGTTTCAGGTTCAAATCCATGCGCGGATTATACATCCGTCGTTTCGTCAATTGGCAAGGTACGGTATAATATCGCCCGTGCTTCAAGACGGCACGAAATAAATCATCAAGGCATGGTATGGTAGGCGACACATTGACTTCACCCGCAGAGTGGGCGGATCTGCAAATTTCCCGTCACGATATCGAGTTCCTGCACAACTATTTATTCGAGCATGAAACACCGCTTGCGCCTCGCGAGTTGGTGGTTGTTCTGATTCACGAGCGGAACCGGGCAGAACGCGCCGCCGTGCAAAAAAAGCAGGAAGGCGCCGGGCGCGTGTACTTTCCGAAAGAAAGCTACCGGGTGGGTGAAGAAGTCGTTTTCCCCTCGCTGGCATGGAAACACGGAAAAGTTTCCAATATTCGATCCGGTAATAACCCCGAAGTCGGCGCGTTCGATGTGTTGACGATCGATATGGACGATGGCTCCCAGCGGTTGTTTGCGTCGAAGTTGCCGAACCACGCGCTGAACGATAAGCCTGTTACGGTGGAGAATGAAGGCTTTGACCCCGAGGAAATTTTGCAGGAACATGGGGCTGAGATCGAGAAAAAACTCGAAGCCGCGCTTGCGGCAGACGAGCAACTGATACGCATTGCCGGGCGGTGGTTCCCCCGCGCCTTGCTCGTGGATGTCAACGTGGGCAACTTGAATCTGGCAGAGGCTGTCCTCGATATGTCCGGGGGTGAGCCGCTCCCCACCGCGTCGCTGTTGAAGGATGTCGCGCTTCCCGAAGGGGTAAACCCCAAACTGGCGGAATTCTCCCTGAATTTGGCGCTGCAGGAAGACGGTCGTTTCGATGAAGTCGGTCCTGCCGGCGAGGTGCTGTGGTTTCTTAAACGGTTGGAACCGGATGAGGTTCAGCGCGTACCTTTATTTTTGGCATACGAATCTGTCGATCACGATCGTTCATTGCTGACACCTCAAATGGTTGATCTGGAAGCGCAGTTGGATGACGAGTTGAGCGAGGTCGATTCCAAACCCGATGCCCAACTCAAGGAAGCATCCATCTCGCTGATTTACCCGCACCTGCGAGCCGGCACGTTACCGGTCTCCGCGCGTGTTCGGTCGTTCTTCCCCACTGCGTACGAATCGCCTCGGGTGCGTTTTACCCTGGTGGACGGGAAAACCCGCCAGCGAATTCCCGCATGGGTTGTTCGCAACCACGGATATGTTTATGGTTTGCGCGATTGGTATAAAGCCAACGGGTTGATTCCCGGCAGCCTGGTGCGAATCCGCCGCGGCGAGCACCCTGGTGAAGTAATCCTCGAAGCGCGGACGTATCGCGCCAACAAGGATTGGATGCGCACGGTGATCGTGGGCGCGGACGGCGGTGTGGTCTTTGCCATGTTAAAGCAAGCTGTGTCCGCGGAGTTCAACGAGCGGATGGCGTTTGCCATCCCATCCTTCGACGCCGTGGACCGGCTATGGACGCCACCCGGCAGGCAATCCTTTGAAAAGCTAGTTGCCGACTTGATCCGCGAGATGTCGAAATTGACGCCGCAGGGGCACGTCCACGCCCAGGAATTATATTCGGCGGTCAACATCATCCGACGAATCCCGCCGGCGCCGCTCCTTGCCTTGCTGGCGAGCAAGCCAGAATTTGTCCATGTGGGCGACCTGCATTTCCGCTTGAGCGAGGGAGAATAACGTACATGGAAGCAAAGCGATTCAGTCTCGTCAAGCCTACGGCGGAAACCCCGTTTCATATTGATTTCGATTGGTGGAAGAAAAACGAGCGTGATTGGCACGTCTATCTTCGATCACTGCTTTGCGCGGAGCACCGGGAGGCATTTGCCGAGGTGGAAGAAGGTCAGGTGATCGACTGGATCGACCCGGTCACCGCCGAGGTGAAGCAGGTCGAAGGCGTCCAGAACGCTTTGATGACCCACTGCGTTAAACAACCGGATTTTCTCACCGAACAGACTGCGCTCGTGGAGGCGGTCTTCCGCCTGTTTCTAACGAACGGCAATATTCCCATGTCTTCCCGGGAACTGGGCGCGCGATTGAACCGCCCGCAGGAAACGATCTTACGCACATTGGCGGGACCTCGTATCTACAAGGGAATCCGGCCATCCTCCACATGAATGCGCCGGCGCGACGGTCGCTTTTCGGTTGCATCCTTGCGCGCGTCGTAATACAATGATACCGCTACGCCCCCGTAGCTCAATGGACAGAGCACCAGCCTTCTAAGCTGTTGGTTGCGGGTTCGATTCCCTCCGGGGGCGCCTGTCCACCCGATAACCGGGCTCTCCCGGCAAGGATATTGACATGCCTACCATCATTCGTAAACCCTACACCGCAACAATCGAAACCCGCAAGGAGATCCTGCGCGCCATCCATTGGCACGTGCGCTCCAGTATCTGGCGCCCGCCAACGGACATCTACGAAACCGATGAATCATTCGTGGTAAAGGTTGAGATCGCCGGGATGCGCGAGGAAGACTTCATCGTGGCGGCGGAGAACCATTTGTTGCGGATCGAGGGCATCCGCCCGGATGCGGTGGGGAGGCGGGCGTATCACCAGATGGAAATCCTTTCGGGCAAATTCGAAGTGGAAGTGGATCTGCTGGTCGCGGTGGATATGGAATCGGCGACCGCGGAATACCGGGATGGTTTCCTAACCATCACGCTCCCCAAGTCGCAACCCAAGCAGATCAGGGTGGACGAATAAACATGCCCGCCTCGCGGTGGAATTCCAGTTTTCAAGATCTCTACCAGTGGATCGGCGAAACCGACGATGGACTGCTCTCCATGATCATGCCGTCGTTCTTTTCACGCGCCCCGAAAAAAGACGCCGGGAATACCGAGGAACCAATCCAATTGTCTGAAGCGGGGAAGTATCCGGACATTCTGCCGATCCTGCCGTTGCGCGGCGTTGTCGTTTATCCCAACACCGCCGTGCCGTTGACTGTGGGGCAACCCCGTTCGATCCGATTGGTTGACGAAGTGGTCGGGGGGGATAAACTGGTCGGACTCGTAGCGGCGATGAATCCCGAACTGGAGGCGCCCTCCCCGGCGGATCTTCACCGCATCGGGACGATTGCCACCGTCCATCGGCTGTTACGCGCCCCCGATGGGACGATCCGCCTGCTCGTGCAGGGCATCGAACGCTTCCGTCTCGGGGAATTCGTGCAGGAAGAACCCTACCTGAAAGCGCATGTACATCTTGCGCCGGAGGTATTAGAAGAAGGTCTCGAGGTGGATGCATTGGCGCGCCATGCTCGCGATCAGTTCCAGCAGATCACGCAAATGATCCCCTCTTTCCCCGAGGAGTTGGCTGGCTCGATCACCTCGGTGGAAGACCCGCTCCAAACGGCATACACGATCGCCAACTTTCAGCGCATGGACTTGAAAGACGCGCAGGAGATTCTTGCGATCGATTCAGTGGCCGACAAACTCAAGAAATTGATCGCCTTGCTGGTGCGCGAAGCGGAGGTGTTGTCGCTGGGGCAGAAGATCCAAAACGAAGCGCGCGGCGAGATCGAAAAGGTTCAGCGTGAATATTTCCTGCGCGAGCAGATGAAAGCCATTCAAAAAGAGTTGGGTGAAAAAGACGAGCAAGCCGCCGAGGTGGAGGAGTTCCACAAAAAGATCGAAGAGGCGAACATGCCCGAAGAGGCGGCGAAGCAGGCAAAACGGGAGTTGGAGCGGTTGTCACGCCTGCCCACCGCCGCGGCGGAGTATGGAGTCATCCGAACGTATCTGGATTGGCTGGTGACCGTCCCGTGGTCGAAAGCGACTCTGGATAACCTGGAAATCTCGCATGCCCGCAAAATCCTCGATCAGGATCACTACGGGCTGGAAGATGTCAAAGAACGCATCCTCGAATTCCTTGCCATTCGCAAACTGCGCATCGACCGCAAAAGCGATGCGAAACCCGCGAGTGACGATAAGATTCGGCGCGAACGCGAAGGCGTGATCCTGTGCTTCGTCGGTCCGCCGGGAGTGGGGAAGACCTCGCTGGGGCAATCCATCGCCCGCGCCATGGACCGTAAATTTGTGCGCGCTTCGCTGGGCGGCGTGCGCGATGAAGCCGAGATCCGCGGTCACCGCCGCACCTACATCGGCGCGATGCCGGGGCGCATCCTGCAGTCACTGCGCCGCATCGAATCGCGCAACCCGGTATTCATGCTCGATGAGATAGATAAACTGACTTTCGACTTCCACGGCGATCCCGCCTCTGCCTTGCTTGAGGTGCTCGACCCGGAACAGAACAGCGAATTCCGCGATAACTATCTTGAAGTCGCGTACGACCTTTCGCAGGTGTTCTTCATCACCACGGCAAACACCCTCGAGACCATCCCCGGCCCCTTGCTCGACCGCATGGAGATCATTTCACTCTCGGGCTACACCGAAAAAGAAAAGATCGCCATCGCCAAGGGTTACCTCATTCCCCGGCAGATCCGCGAGAACAGCCTGCGCGAAAAAGAGATCGTATTCGCCGATGACGCCCTGCAAAAAATCATTCGGTCATACACGCGCGAAGCCGGCGTGCGCAACCTCGAACGCAAGATCGGCGCGGTGTGCCGCAAGGTCGGCACGCGCATCGCCGAGCGAAAACTCAAAAAGGCAAAGATCACAGCCGAGGTTATCGAGGAATATCTCGACCATCCGATGTACTACGGCACCGAAGAACTCAACCGGCGGATTTCGATTCCCGGCGTAGTGCCCGGACTCGCGTGGACGCCGTACGGCGGCGATGTCCTGTTCGTCGAAGCGACCAGCATGCCCGGCGGCAAAGGGTTTCAGATCACCGGCTCGATCGGCAACGTGATGAACGAATCGGCGCGGGCGGCGTTGTCTTTTGTGCGTTCGCGCGCCGGCGCGCTCGGGCTGGACGATGAATTCTTCAACAAGTCAGACATCCATTTGCACATCCCCGCCGGGGCACAGCCGAAGGACGGTCCTTCCGCCGGCGTGACGATGGCGACCGCGCTTGTCTCGCTTGCTTCAGGGCGCAAGATCAAACCGCACCTCGGCATGACCGGCGAGATCACCCTGCGCGGGCAGGTGTTGCCGATCGGCGGCGTCAAGGAAAAAGTCCTCGCCGCCCGCCGCAACGGGCTGAAGACGGTCATCCTTCCCAAGCGCAACGAACAGGATGTTGAAGATGTGCCGGACGAAATCAAAGAAGCGATGAAGTTTGTCTACGTGGAAACGGTTGACGACGTGCTCGGTTCCGCCCTGGACGACTCGAACTCGAAACCAAACCGCAAACACCGAAATACTGGAAAAATAAAACGCAATGGCAAAAATCCTTCTCGCCGAAGATGATCATACGATGGTCGCCCTTCTTCAAACCCTGCTGAAAATGGAGGGGTTTGAAGTGATCACTGCCGATATGGATGCCGATGTGCCTTCCTTGATCGGGCGCGATAAACCCGATGTGCTGTTCATGGATGTGCACCTCGGTCAGCAGAACGGGCTGGATGTCGTCGAAGCGATTCGAAACAATGAGGCGTTCAAATCCCTGCGCATCGTGATGACCTCTGGGTTGGACGTGCGCGAGGAATGCCTGCGGCGCGGCGCGGATGAATTCCTGATGAAGCCATTCATGCCCGACGACCTGATCTCCATCCTGCGACGAAAGAATGCATGACCGATTCAGAAAACTCCGCCCAACGGATGCGCTTTGGAATTTTGACCCTCTCCGACCGCTCCGCGCGCGGCGAACGGGAGGACGCTTCGGGACCGGCGTTGGCGGCTCTCGTCGCCGGGGAAGGCTGGTCTGTCCATAGCCAGTTGATCCTCCCCGACGACGAATCGCTCATCCGCGAGACGCTTGCCTCCTGGGCGGACTCGGGAGATTTTGACATCATCCTGACCACCGGCGGGAGCGGCTTTGCCCCGCGCGATGTCACTCCTGAAGCCACACGGGCGGTCATCGAACGCGAAGCGCCCGGCCTTGCCGAAGCGATGCGATCCGCAAGTTTGAAAGTCACCTCGCATGCCATGCTCTCGCGCAGTGTCGCGGGCATCCGTAAAAAGACGCTGATCGTCAACCTGCCGGGTAGCCCGAAAGGCGCGGTTGAAAATATGCAGGTGGTAATCCCTGTGTTGGAACACGCGGTGAAATTACTTCAAGAATCCCCCGACGCGGAAGCAGGGCACTAACGCCCTGCTTTTTGTTTTCGCTGTATTCGCGCAGTCATTTCGGGCTTGATCTTCTTAATGAGGTTGCCGTCGCCAGTGTTGAGGCTTGTGCCGGGTCTGATCGTGAGTTCCCTTGCCATGCCCTTGGGCATAGGCTATAATCCCGCCGCTTCAAGAGAATTTACCACATAAGGAAAGCGCGCGCATGATTGATGTCAATGAATTACGCAAAGGGGTGACCTTCGAACTGGACGGCGGACTCTACAAAGTTTTGGATTACAGCCACAACAAGACCGGGCGCGGCAATGCCAACATCCGCATCAAGGCTCGCAACCTCCTGACCGGCGCGAATATCGAGCGCACGTTCAACTCCGGGTTGTCGGTGCAGGATGTGCGGCTTGATTTTCATAACGTCTCTTATTTGTATAACGACGGCGACTTCTATCACTTCATGGACAATGTGACGTTCGAGCAACCCGCCATCAAGGCTGAAATTTTGGGCGAGACCGCCTTGTATTTGAAAGAAGGTATGGAAGTAAAGATCACGTTTTACAACAACGCCCCGCTCGATGTGGAATTCCCCTCCACGGTGGATTTGAAGGTGGTGGAAGCCGAGACCGCGATCCGCGGCGATACCGCCACCGGGGTGACGAAAAAGGTCAAAACCGAAACCGGGCTCGAAGTGCAATGCCCGCAATTCGTGAAGGTGGGCGACGTGATCCGCATCAACACCGAGACCGGGGAATACACGACCCGGGTGTAAGCATCGGTCGACCCGGTCCGGACAGAGCGAGCGGCGGAGGTAAGTAACTCAGATTGCTGCAATCCATACCTCGTGTCATGCTGAGCGTAGCGAAGCATCTCAGACTCGACGAGCGAGACCCTTCGGTCGCTGGAAACCGCTTCCTCAGGGTGACACATTCCTATTACTTTGTAAAGGAGGCAACTTGAGGTAAGTATTGCGCCTGCTCGCTCATCGTTTATTTAGATTTCAAGCCTATACTTTTCCCTTATGAAAACCCCGTTTGGCGCTGAATGCCCGCATTTCTACGGCGATTATTTTCGCGGTCGCAATGTGGAGGAATGCCGCCTGCTGAAAGCCAACGGGCAGGCATGGACGCGCGACCTGTGTAAATTTTGCCCTCTCCCGGATATCTCGCGCGCCAATGCCTGCGAACACATGAAACTCACAGCCGCGGTGGGTCGCCCGCTTTCGGCGGCGTTCATGAAGCGGGTGCAGGTCACTGCCTTTTGCGAGAAATCGAAGAAAAGGCTAGCCGAGCCGCAAGTGGGTTGCGGGGAATGCCATGCCCTGCCGTTCAAATTCGAGATCAATGCCTGATCTGACGGGGGAAAGCCTCGGATATTTTCCATGACACTGACGTTGCTGCTCGACCTCGACGACACCCTCCTCCATACCAATCTCAACACATTCATGCCCGCCTATTTTCAGGCGCTGGCAGACCATGTCTGCGGGCATGTCCCGTCGGATTCGTTTTTACGAGCGCTGATCGGCGGCACCAGCCGAATGGCGGAGAACGACGATCCTCGCCTGAGTTTGAAAGAGGTCTTCGATTCGTATTTCTATCCGAAGCTGGGCATCCCGCAAGAGGAGTTGCGCGAGGTTCTTGAGGATTTTTACGACAACGTCTTCCCCGGGCTTCAAGCGTATACATCACCGGTTCAAGGCGCGGTTGAATTTGTGACGTGGGCGATCTCCTCCGGCTTTCAGGTTGCTGTGGCGACCGATCCTTTATTCCCGATGAAAGCGACTCGTCATCGCTTGCGCTGGGCGGGGTTTGACCCCGATCAATTTCAACTCGTCTCTGCCTATGAAGATTTCCATTTTAGCAAGGCGACCCCCGCGTATTACGCCGAAGCGCTGGGTCGAATGGGCTGGCGGGAGGGACCGGCGCTTATGGTGGGCAACGATCCGTCGCGCGACATTCTGTCCGCGCACCGCATGGGGTTGAAGACTTTTTTCATCGAAGGCGAGTCAACTTCCACTCCGGGAGTCGAGGCGGGGCGGGGGCGGTTGTCGGACGTCCGCCCGTGGTTGGAATCGATGGATATCTCGTCGCTGGAACCATCCTTTCACGCCCGAGAGGCAATTCTGGGTATGCTCGCATCCACACCGGCGGTGATAAGCCATTTTATCGAATCGATGTCGGAAGTCGAATTGAAGCGCGAGCCAGCGCGCGATGACTGGGCGATGAACGAAATTGTCTGTCATTTGCGCGATACGGAACGCGAGGTGCATGCGCTTCAACTGGAATTGTTGATGGAAAAAAACGATGCGTTCATCCCTCGCCCCGATACCGCCGTGTGGGCGAGCGAGCGCGACTATCTGGTGGAAGACGCCTCTCTTGCCGCCGCCGAGTTTGCAAATTCGCGCGTCGAATTTTTGCGAAAGGTAAATTCAATGCCCGCTGAGATGTGGCGGCGATCCGCGCGCCATGCGATCTTCGGACCGACGAACTTTGAAGAAATATTAGGATTCATGGCGGACCACGATCGGATGCACCTGCAACAAGCCTGGAGGATCATGAGGTCGCTGACTGGCGAACGTGTCTAATTCGGCGCCTGTGTGTTATAAATCCCAAGTCTTTGCTGGATGAGGCGATTTGATGAAGGAGAATCGAATGAGGAAACGTGTCGTGGTCACAGGCATGGGTTGCATCAGCCCTGTGGGAAATACGGTCGAGGAAACGTGGTCTGCCCTGCTCGCCGGGAAGTCGGGCGCGGGAGCGATCACCCATTTCGACGCAAGCAATCATAAAACGCGATTTGCGGCGGAGGTGAAGGGGTTCGATCCGGTTGCCGTGTTTGGACCGCGGGAAGCGCGAAAGATGGACCGTTTCGTCCAGTTCGCCACATTAACCGCCAATGAGGCTCTCGAACAATCGGGTTTCAAGATCGATGATGGGAACCGCGATCGGGTCGGTGTGTTGATCGGAACCGGCATCGGCGGCGTGGGAACGATGATGGAGCAAGCGGAGGTGTTGAGGGAGCGCGGCGCAGACCGTGTCAGCCCGTTTTTGATCCCAATGATGATTTCGGACAGCGCGGCGGGGATGCTGGCTATCCGCGTTGGGGCGCGCGGTCCCAACATGTCGGTGGCGACGGCATGCGCTTCGGGCAATAACGCCATCGGCGAGGCAGTCGAAATGATCCGGCGCGGCGCGGCGGACGTGATGATCGCCGGGGCGTCGGAGGCGGCCTTGGTCCCGATCACGATCGCGGGAATGAACGTGATGGGCGCGTTGTCCACGCGCAACGACGATCCCGCCACGGCATCGCGCCCGTTCGATAAAACACGCGATGGGTTTTTGATGGGCGAGGGCGCGGGGATGTTGATCCTGGAAGAGTTGGAACACGCCAGAGCAAGAGGCGCGCGGATTCTTTGCGAAATTTCAGGCTACGGCACTACGGATGATGCGCACCATATTTCCGCCCCGGCGGAAAACGGCGCCGGCGCGGCGAATTCCATGCGGTTGGCGCTCAAGGATGCCGGGCTTTCGATCGACGATGTTCACTACATCAACGCGCACGGAACATCCACGCCGTTGAACGACAAGAGCGAGACCGCCGCCATCAAAACCGTTTTCGGTGAACGGGCGTACTCCATTCCAGTGTCTTCCACCAAGTCAATGACCGGGCATCTGCTCGGGGCTTCCGGCGCGCTGGAGGCGATGGTCAGCATCAAAGCGATACAGAACGCGGTCATCCCGCCGACCATTCATTACCACACCCCTGACCCGGAGTGTGACTTGGACTACGTCCCCAACCAATCGCGAAAGCATGCGATAACCCACGTCATGTCCAATTCGTTCGGGTTCGGCGGGCATAACGCCACCCTGGTGTTCAGCAAGTTTTCGGATTCCTGAAGTATTCTGATTCGCGCGACTGACTCGCGTGACGGCTGAGGAGTTACAATGCCATACGCACACATCACGGGCTGGGGGATGTCTGTCCCGGAAACGGTCATGACCAACGACGACCTCAAGGAGTTTGTCGAAACCAGCGATGAATGGATTCGTGAACGAACCGGGATACGCGAGCGCCGCATCGCAAAAGATTCCGACTTTCCCTCCACGCTCGCGGTGGACGCGTCCATTCGCGCGTTGAAGATTGCCAACGTCCGCCCGACGGATATTGATCTTATTATCTGCTCGACTTCCACGCCGGAGTACCTTTTCCCTGCCACTGCCTGTTTGATCCAGGATCAACTCGGCGCAAACAAGGCTGGCGCCTTCGACCTGCTCGCCGCGTGTTCGGGTTTCATCTACGCTTTAAATATGGCGGCGCAATCCATTCGAAGTGGTTCCATCAAGACGGCGTTGGTCATCGGCTCTGAAACCCTCTCGCGGTTCGTCAATTGGAAGGACCGTAACACATGCATCTTGTTCGGCGACGGCGCGGGCGCCTTTGTATTGCAGGCGAGCGAACGGCCCGGCGGCGTGCTTTCGGCTGTGATGCATTCGGACGGTTCCGGCGGAGACTTGTTGACCCTGCCCGCAGGTGGAAGCCGCAACCCCATCAACGAATCTACTTTTCACGAAGGTAAGCACTACATCACCATGGACGGCAAGGAAGTGTTCCGCTTTGCGACTCGCGTCATGGCATCCGCCACACAAGAAGCGCTCTACGCGGCGGGGTTGACGGTGGAGGATATTCGCTGGATTGTCCCACACCAGGCGTACATTCGAATCATCGAGGCGGCGGCGCGTGGACTCAAAGTGCCGATGGATCGTTTTGTTGTCAACCTGGATAAATACGGGAATACCTCCACGGCGTCCATCCCCATCGCAATGGTGGAGTCGGTGGAGAAAGGACAGATCAAGACCGGCGACAAATTCGTCATGGTCGGCTTCGGCGCGGGACTCACCTGGGGCGCCCTTGCCGCCGAGTGGACGGGTCCGATTCCCAGCAAGGGGCACGTCCGTCCGGAACAATATCGCACACTGGGTCGGGTGCGCTCCCTGGTGCGCCGCATCATTCGCTTCATCGAAGGCTTGTTGTATCGCCGGGAACTGTAATCGTGATTTAATCCTGTTTGTGGTACGATACACGGCGAAACCAAGAAAAGGAGCACTTCATGCTAGGATTACCACGCGGCGCTGAATGGATCATCATTCTGGTGATCGTCGTCCTGCTTTTCGGTCCCGGGCGCATCGGCAAGATCGCCGGTGAACTTGGGCGAGGCATCAAATCGTTTCGCGAAGGATTGAGCGACGGCAAGCAGGATGCGGAAGGGTCGGACACGAAAAACAACGCAGAACTAAAATAAACAACAGGCTCTCCTACGAGAGCCTGTTGTTTATTCCCGCCTCTTCTCGCGGGTTGAATGCATTAAAATCTCACCTTAAGCAGTTTATGCCTTTCCATTCGGCTTCAAGTCCAATTTGACCGCTGACTGCGGACGACTGATCCAAAGTAAGAACAGCGGTCCGCCGTCGGCGGACAAAACACCAGGAAAGCGCAGACGCGCGCAAGGTGAGTTAAAACAACTCCTCTAATTCAGATAAGGTTGTGACCGGATATTTACAAACAAAGCCTTCACACACATAAGCAGTGGCTTGTCCGTTTTTGAGCGGGCGGTCATTCAACAGCGCGGGGGCGTCTCTCGGTGGAGGATACTCAGACGCGGCAATAATGACGTTCGGACGAAAGGCGGATTGAACGAGTCGAATCATCTCTGACGTGTTTTCATCGCCCGCTTCTCCCACAATTGCGACCTGCTTCACCGTCCCCAGTGAAAAATCCGCCGCCGACAGCCATCGCGCGAACGCGGTTGGGTAGCGCGCGGCAAGGTTCACGACAAGTGCGAGTGATCTTTCGGCGAGGTCGCGATATTTCCCCTCGCCGGTGAATTCCGCGAGTATCAACAATGCCTCGCACGCCAGAGCGTTGCCGGAAGGAGTGGCGTTATCCTGCACATCCTTCGGGCGCAGTAACAGCGTCTCGCCGGTGATTGAGGTGTCGAAGAATCCGCCGTTGGGGTCGCCGAACAGTTCGATCATTTCATCTGCAAGTTCATTTGCCGAGGCAAACCACTTGTCGTTGAAATCGGTTTGATACAACTCGAGCAAACCGAGGATCAGCGCGGCATAATCTTCAAGGAAGACTTCGTCGGTTGTCTTGCCCTCGCGCCAACTGTGTTTGAGTTTCCCGTTTGGTCGGAGGCGATCGAGAAGAAATTCTGCGTTGCGGGTAGCCAATTCATGAAGTTGACCACATTTCTGCTCCAAAAACGGAATCAAGCTTTCTGACCCAAAAACTCGACTTGCTTCGGCAATCGTTGCCAGCATGAGCCCGTTCCAGGAAGTGAGCACTTTGTCGTCGGTGCCGGGGCGGATGCGTACGGCGCGGACGGACAAAAGCCGGGTATGGCAATCGGTTAATCTGGTTGAAACAGTTTCCACGTTGAGTTTGAAGCGGGCGGCGAGAGTTGAGTCGTCCAGCGCCCGTTGCAGGACCGTGTGTCCTTCGAAGTTGCCGCGCGGAGTTATTCCGTACGCCGCGATGAAGAAATCCGCATCATCTTGGAGAGTCTCGCGGATCTCATCGAGAGTCCACACATAGAACTTGCCCTCTTCTCCTTCCGAGTCCGCATCAAGGCTGGAGTAGAAACCGCCCTCGGGATGAGTCATCTCGCGAGCGACGAAATCAAGCGACTCGGTGACGACGCGCTTGAAAAATTCGTCGCGTGTGATCTGCCAGGCGTGAAGATAGGCGCGGATGAGGAGCGCGTTATCGTACAGCATTTTTTCAAAGTGCGGGACGCGCCAGAAATTGTCCACGCTGTAGCGCGAGAAACCGCCGCCCACCACATCGTACATGCCGCCGCGCGCCATGGCGCGAAGGGCGTGAAGAGCCTCCTTCGCCCCGATCCCCTTGCCCGGTGGGGAAGGGGATCTGCGTAATAAAAATTCGATTGTCATCGGTTGCGGGAATTTCGGCGCGGAGCCCCAGCCGCCGTTGCCCCAATCGTAGGCGTCGAGCAGGTTTTTTACGGCGAGATCAAGGTGTCCTGGGGTGAATGACGATTCAGGCGGCGAGTTGATCGTCAGCGCCTGTTGCAAATGATTCATCACATCGCTGCCGACGCGATTTGCCTCGCCTGGTTGTTCCTGCCAGGTGCGGGCGATGCCTGCCAGCACGTCCTTGAACGACGGCATGTTGTACCGCGGCGCGGGCGGGAAGTAGGTGCCTGCGTAAAACGGTTTGAGATCGGGCGTGAGGAATACGGACATGGGCCAGCCCCCAGAGCCGGTCATGGCGACGGTCGCTTGCATGTAGATCGCGTCGAGGTCGGGGCGTTCCTCGCGGTCCACTTTGATGTTGACGAAATGCTTGTTCATGAACGCGGCGGTCTCCGCATCTTCAAACGATTCGTGCGCCATGACGTGACACCAATGACAGGCGGCATATCCAATGCTGAGGAAGATCGGTTTGTTTTCCACTTTGGCTTTTGTCAACGCCGCTTCGCCCCACGGGAACCAGTCTACAGGGTTGTGAGCGTGCTGCAGGAGGTAAGGGGAGGTGGAAAAAGAGAGTTTGTTCATAGTCATGTAAGAATTGGATTATAGCGCAGGGGAAAGAACCTGTGCCGTTCCTGCGTCAATCACTTTGAAAAACCAACAGGAGGATTCGATGACCGAATCAAAAGTTACCGTCTACGGCGCGTACTGGTGCCCCGATTGCCGTCGCGCGAAAAAATTTTTGGGTGAAAATTTCATCCCCTACACGTGGATCGACATCGAGCAGGATAAAGCCGCCGAGGATTACGTGCTCCGGCGCAACGACGGCAAGCGCATCATCCCGACCATTGTGTTCGAGGACGACACCTTTTTGGTCGAGCCGTCCAATGCGGAGCTGGCGCGCAAACTCGGCTTGAAGACCGAAGCCTCGAAGACCTACTACGACCTGATCATCATCGGCGGCGGACCGGCGGGGCTGACTGCCGCGATCTACGCGGCGCGCGAAGGCGCAGACACGTTGCTCATCGAACGCTCCGGTCTCGGCGGGCAGGCTGGCATCACCGTCGGGTTGGATAACTTCCCCGGTTTCCCGGAAGGCATCAGCGGGCAGGAATTTTCAGATCGTGTGACCCAACAGGCGCGCCGCTTCGGCGTGGAAATTTTGCAAGCGGTGGATGTGGAGCGCCTTGAGAACGAAGAAGGTTATCACGAGGTCTACACGTCGGACGGCAAGCATTATCACTCGCTGGCGGTGCTGGTCGCCACCGGCGCGTCATATCGCCGCCTCGAAGTGCCGGGCGAAGACGATTACATCGGCGCTGGCATTCACTTCTGCGCGACTTGCGATGGACCATTCTACAAAGGCTCGAAAGAAATTGTCGTGGTCGGCGGCGGGAACTCCGCGGTGGAGGAGGGCTTGCATCTCACCAACTTCGCCGAGAAAGTCACCTTGCTGGTGCGCGGCGACTCACTTACTGCCAGCCAGATCGCGGTGGACAAGGTCAATGAGCCGACCTCGCGCGTCGAGGTGAAGTACAACGTCATCGTGGATGCGTTCGAGGGAAAAGATTCAAAACTTAAGACGATCAAATATCATTACAAGAACAGCGACAAACCCGAGGAGATTCACCCCGCGGCAGCCTTCGTGTTCATCGGGCAAACGCCGAACACCGCTTTCCTGAAAACTTGGGTTGAAATGGATAAATACGGGTTTGTGCTGTCTGGCCACGATCTGACACACGATGAACACGCCGCGCACAAACCTCTTCCATTCGAGACAAGTATTCCCGGCATCTTCGTCGCCGGCGACTGTCGCCACGGGAGCACCAAGCAGGTTGCTTCGGCGGTGGGAGAGGGCGCCGCGGCTTCGATCTCGATCCGCGAGTTTTTGCGGAGCAGGTAATTTTTGTCGGGGCACGACATGTCGTGCCCCTACGAGATTAATTCCACCTCCAACCATTTCCTGACCGAGTTAATTAAAAATATTTTCGAGCATTTTTCCAGTTCCTCCACGCGAATCACCCGCTCTTTCACCCGACCTGTTTCCAGCAAATATTCGCGGAACGTGCCGGGGAGCAAGCCGCACGAAATTGGCGGAGTGAGGAGTTTGCCGCCCATTTCGACAACGAGGTTGCCGATGGCGAACTCGGTCAATTCGCCGCTCTCATTGTAGAGTAAAACATCGTCAGCATTGGGAAATTTATTCTTGGCAATTTCATAGACCGCGCGGTGAGTGGTCTTGTGAAAAAGAAAAACATCGTGTGAGTTGATCGGCTTGCTGGCGAGATGAATTTTCCACGCGCGGGGTTTTGCGGCGAGATCAAAAGGAGTTGCTTCGTGACTCAGGTTGCCATATCTGTCTAACAATAATCGCACGCGCTGTGGGGAAACGGATTGGGAGAAAATTTGGTTTAGGTAGGTTTCAATAATTTCATGTGGCTGTTGTGGTCTCGATACAGCGGCGGCGGTTGAGCGGACGAAATCCGTATCGAGACCTCGCCGCTTACCCGACCACCAGGGTTGGGGTGAAATTGGAAAATCAAAATACTCTGCTGAATCTAATAAGCGCGCGATATGTTTCTCGCGCAGGAAGAATCCCTCCTCGGGAGTCCATACCATCGTTTCGAGCAGGGAAAATTGCGGGGGCGATTCCGTCAACACGCGCGCTTTCAGCAGAGCCTCCTCGTATTCGTCGCCGACCTCTGAATCCCAGACAATGCCTCCGCCCACTCCGTATTCCGCGGTGCGAGTTTCGCAGTCGATCAACGCCGTACGGATGGCGACATTGAATTTTGCCCTGCGGTTCGGCGCGATGGTGCCGATGCTCCCTGTGTAGATGTTGCGCGGTGTGGTCTCCAACTCCGAAATGATCCGCATGGTGCTGACCTTCGGCGCCCCGGTGATGGACGCGCACGGGAACAACGCGATAAAAATTCTCGCAACCGACGCGCTGGTTTCCGCTTGCACGGTGGAGGTCATTTGCCAGAGGGTGGGGTATCTTTCCACGGTGAATAACTCCGGCACGCGGACAGTCCCGATCCGGGCGATGCGTCCTAAATCATTGCGGATCATATCCACGATCATGACGTTTTCCGCGCGGTTCTTCGCCGATTCTTTCAGCCATTGCGCCTGGTCGGCATCCTCGGCGTTCGTTCGCCCGCGGCGGGTTGTTCCTTTCATTGGGCGGCAGGTGATGGTTTCGCCATCAAGTTGGAAAAATAATTCAGGCGACGCCGAAGCGATGACATATCGTCCCGTATCGAGATATGCTCCGTGATTGTTCTGTCCCTGCGCGAGGTGGAGAAAAAAACTCCACGGGTCGGCGTCGAATCGGCTTTGCAGGCGCATCGTGTAATTGACCTGGTACGTCCTGCCCTCGGCGATGTGGTCCTTGACATTTTCAATGGCGGCATTGTAGGCGCTACGATCAATTGTGGGGGACCAGGTCAACGCTGGTTTGGACGAGGCAGGCTGAGGCAGGGAAGCGACGCGCGGCGGAGGATAGAGTCCAAACCAGAGGAGGGGGAATCCTCCCGGGTCGAGAGTCTGATGCGCCGTGTCGAACGCGGACGCCGATTCGTACGAGAGGAATCCCGCCGCGTGCCAGTTATTTTCGTTGACGAGGTCTTCGATCTTGCGAAGGGTCGGCAGAACGTCCTGCTGTGATTCAACGACGAAGATGCGGTGTGGATTTGAAAAATAAAGCCACGCGTCGCCATCCTTCAGCAGGCACTCGTGCGGTTGTGGTTTAATTGCGCTCATGTCGTTGACGAGAATTGTACCTCGCTGGCGGTGATGGGAATCATCTTCTGGTTTTCTTCCCGTCCATCGGATGAACTGTTGAATTTTGGATTGCTGGATTGGGTCGTCAAAAAACTTGGTCACGCGCTGGGCTATGGATGTCTCGCTTCAAGTTATTGGGTTGGATTTGAATTTCGGCGCGAGAAGCGTGGTTTGGCGTGGGGTCTCGCGCTCGCGTACGCTGTTACCGATGAATTTCATCAATCTTTCGTGCCGGGCAGGCATCCCTCGATTTGGGATGTGGTGATCTTCGATAATTTCGGGGCGATGATTGGTTTGTGGTTTTTTGATAAATGGAGAAGGTAAACTTAACCAGACGTACCACGCCGATGGGTCTCTGAGGTAATCGTAGAGATGCTTCGCTTCGCTCAGCATGACACTGCGGGGGATGAATTACTCGAACTCGATTTCCAACTCCTCGTCATCTTTCCAGTCCTCCGCGCGTTCGATCTCGATGTCGCTGAACAGTCCCTCCTGGTTGACCTGCACGCGATAGCGTTTGATCAACTCGAGCATAGCGAGGAACGTGACGACGATCTCGATGCGCGAAGCGCCGCCATCCACGAGCGCGCGGAAGGTGGTGCGTTGCATATCGCGCATGATCTTCGAGATCATGTCTATTTTTTCGCGGATCGTCACGCGCGGCGGCGCGATCACCGTGGCAAGCGGTTTCTTTTCCGCTTCGCGGGCGAACGCCGCCTCCGCCGCGGCGACCAGTTTTTCCAGCGTGAGATTCGACATATCCAATTTTGGTTCCACTTTGGGAGGGGGCGCAATGCGCAGATATGTTCGCAGGTTTGCTTCTTGTTGCATGTTCAACCAGCCGCCGATTTCTTTGAACCGCTTGTACAGTTTCAACTGGTCAACCAGCGATTGACCAGCATCCTCCTCGCCGTGTTCGCGAGCGGGCGGGCGCGGCAGCAGCACCTCCGATTTGATCTGCAACAACTTGGCGGCGATCACCAAAAACGCGGAGATCTCGTCCGCGTTGAGTTGCTCCATGCTGTTGATGTACGCAAGATATTGGTCGGTGACCGTTGCCAGCGACACGGCCGTGATGTCCAATTCGGCGCGCTCGATCAGGTCGAGCAGAAGGTCGAGCGGACCTTCGTAGACCGGTGTCTGCACGTTGTAGTTCGACTGGCGTCCCAGTAAATTCTCCATCGGGTCTGAATTATAATCGACGCATGTCCAAATCCTTGACGCACCTCGACGAACGGGGCCGCGTGAACATGGTGGATGTGGCGCACAAGCCCGACACCCAACGTGTTGCCGTCGCGCGCGGCGAAGTTCACATGAAAAAAGAGACGCTGGAGTTGATTCGCGCCGGGCAGATGAAAAAGGGAGACGTGCTGACTGTCGCGCAGATCGCCGGTATTACCGCCTCCAAGCGGACCTCCGACCTGATTCCCCTGTGCCACCCCCTCCCGCTCTCGAAGGTGGACGTAGACCTCACCCTCGACGATTCTCTCCCCGGCGTGGTCATCACCGCCACCGTCAAAGTGACCGGAAAAACCGGGGTCGAAATGGAGGCGTTAACTGCGGTTTCGGTCGCCGCGCTGACTGTCTACGACATGGCGAAAGCCGCCGAGAAGACAATGAAGATTCAGAACATCCGCCTCGTCGAAAAGCGCGGCGGGCAAAGCGGGGATGTGATCAATGAATAAAGTCAACG
>CAYPCK010000003.1:0-19697 GCA_964409185.1 uncultured Anaerolinea sp.
CCTCCACCCCGTTTTTAATGAATATTGCGGGACCACGTGACCCAAACACGCGTGCAAACACGCGAGAAAAGATCCGAAACCTGTCTCCAATGGTCTGTACTGGCAGGACAAATTGTGAAAAGAACGCCATCCAAACAAGGAGCAAAAACGGAAAGATAATGAGGAGATCTACGAATAGACGAACCTCGTTCAGAATGATTCCCCCAGCAAGGACGATCTCCCAGAGATAAGCGATTGCGAGCACAAACAACCACGAAAGGATGAAAAACCACGGCCTTTTGGTAATCGGAGTGTCGCCCATAGTCTTGAATTTTATTCCAAAACCTCACATCGTGCCACCGGGTTGGCACGGTAAAATCGGGGTCATGCTCCGCGTGGAATTTCACTGCCACACCATCGCCTCGAAGGATTCGCTGACGCGTCCGCGCGATCTTGTGGATACGTGCCGACGCAAGGGGATTGATCGCGTCATCGTCACCGACCACAACACGATTGCCGGGGCGCGGGCGGCTCAGGCGCTGGACCCGGAATTGGTCATCGTGGGGGAGGAGATTCTCACCACGCGCGGGGAAATCCTTGCCGCGTTCGTGACCGAGGAAGTTCCTGCCGGGTTAACGCTGCAAGAGACAATTCACAGGCTCAAGGATCAGGGCGCGTTCATCAGCGTGTCGCATCCGTTTGACCGGTTTCGCGAAGGGGCTTGGCGGGAGGATGACCTGCTCGAAATTTTGCCGCACGTGGACGCGATCGAGGTCTACAACTCGCGGTGCTGGCATCCGAGGTTCAACGAGCATGCGCGGAAGTTTGCTGAAAAACATAATTTGGTTGGCACGGTCGGGTCGGATGCGCACGCGGCGTTCGAGTTGGGGAGAAGCATCCTGTTGCTGGACCAGTTCGACGGTCCGCAGGAGATGCGGGCGGTGATCCGCAACGGAGTCCCGCAGATGCGTTGGTCGCAGCCGTGGATCCATCTTGTGTCGCGCTGGGCGAGTTTTCGCAAGAAAGTCAATCCGAGTCTTGACATGAAAATGGCGGCGTGATAATCTTACGCCAACGTGCCCGGTCCGCCTTGAAAGCGTAATGGCGATTGGGCGCAAATATTTTCTCAGCAGGAGATTGTACGATGTCAGAACGATATGTTGGTACGGTCAAGTGGTTCAATGCCACCAAGGGCTACGGCTTTATCGGCCGTGACGGCGGCGAAGATGTGTTCGTGCACTTCAGCGCCATTCAGACCGACGGTTACCGCAAGTTGGAAGCCGAGCAGAAAGTGGAATTTTCCGTGGAGGAAGGTCCCAAGGGTCTCCAAGCCGCCAACGTGGTGCCCGTCTCGTAAGACTTAACCTGTCGGCTTGCCGACTGTGGTTTTGCGAACCGAACAGGGTTGTCGAGAGACAACCCTGTTTTTATTTTTCGACCAGGGTGAATTTATTCGCTTTGGAGAACTGCAACGCCCTGATGATTGCTCTCGATGTTCATAATGACAGGGACGAATGATGAGGCGAGTGTCATCAGGATGCAGACCGAGCCGCCGAAGATATACCAGAACCGAATGCCGAATTGGTCGGCGATGGGACCGGACACTAGCAGGCTGAGAGGCATCATGGCGGTGGCTCCGGCGCCCAGAAGCGAAAAGACCCGCCCTTGCTTATCGGGGCTAATTGTGGATTGAAAGATGGCTGTCAAGGGTCCGTTGGCAAAGACCTGCATGAACCCGATGATAAAGTTGGCGGTCAACAAAAAGTGGAACTTGCCGTCGGGTACGATGCCGATCAGGATGCTTCCAAGCCCGATTCCGATGATGCCGCTGAACGAGGTGATGATGCGTCGTTTGAACCCGCCCCACGCGCCGAGCAAAATTCCGCCGGCAATCATGCCCACCCCGAACAAGGCTTCTGCCCATCCGAGTTCCGTCGCGCCGCCATTGAATATTTTCGTGACCACCAAAGGGAGCAACGCCGAGTCAGGGATGAGCAGAAAATTCAGGATCATCGCGAGGATAATCAAGCCCAATAACCCGCGCCATTGCACCACATAACGGAAGCCTTCGCGAAGGTCTTGCCCGTAGGTGGTTTTCTTTTGTTCAGTGCTGCGCACAGGTTGCGGGACGGGAATGAATATCAGGGGCAGGACAGCGAACAGGGCGGTCGCCATGTCGATCAATAAAACATCCTGCGTGGAAAATACTTCGATCAATAGCGCCCCGAGCGGCGGCGCCACGATCCCGATCACTCCCTGGAGCATCTGGTTTGCCCCGGCAACCTGTGCCAGATGCTTGCTGGGGACCATCAATGAGGTGGAGGAGGTCATAGCCGGCTGGTGGAATGCCGTTCCAAGGGAGCGGATCAGGATGATCGCATACACGTGCCAGATTTCAACCTGCTCCGTGGTGAATAGATAAAACAATCCGCCGCTGGCAAGAGCAATCGCACTGTCCGACACGATCATGATCGTGCGGCGGTTCCATCGGTCGACCAGCGCGCCGATGAAGGGAGCAAACAGGATTTGGGGTAACAAAGCCGCCATGGTGGCAGCCGCCAAAACGGTGGCAGAGCCGGTTTCCTGCGTCAGCCACCAGACCAACGCGAATTGCACCAGCGCGGAACCGACCAGCGAAAGCGCCTGCCCGCCCCAGATCGTGAAAAATCGTCTTGCCCAATTCGTCGTTTCCATGCGAATCACCTATTTCCACTTGCCTGATTTTTTCAAGGCATCTTTCACATCGTCACTGGCTTGAAAGATCCCGTATACGCGGATCGAATCGATGACCTCCACCGCCAGGTCGGGGGAGATATCGCTGGTCAGGTGCAAGTAACCGATCATCCGAACCAATACCTTTTCACCCTTCGCCTTGTGCCGCTCGAAATCCCCTTTATCGAGCACGATGGCGCCCATGGCGTATGAATTTCTTGTCACCGACTGTTGAACTTCGATGGTATGTTTTTCCAACTGCTGGCGTATAGCCGTCCTTATGAAATCGGTCCGGTTGGAATAGTGCCCTTGTTCAACGAGCAGGTCGATCTTTCCCAGGTCCACGGCACCGACATTGAGAGTGAGTTTCTCTGTTTCAGCCATATCATCTCCTTACCATCTGTATGGATGGTATATGGATTATTTTATTTATTCGGTTTCTTTTGTCAAGGGTAAAGTCAATCTGTTAGAATGCAAACGAGGAAACCATGGAAAACATTCGTTTCGCTTCAAGGCGCTCGCCTGTTTATGGGCAAAAAGGCATCATTGCCACATCCCAACCGCTTGCGACAGCCGCTGGATTAGAAATTCTCGCGCAGGGAGGCAACGCGGCAGACGCGGCGGTAGCGGCGGGCGCAGCGCTTAATGTCACCGAACCCACCTCGACGGGGATCGGCGGCGATATGTTCGCCCTGTATTTTTCTGCGGATAGAAAACGAGTCACCGCCTTGAACGGATCGGGACGCGCTCCTTCTGCCCTTACGCTTGATCGGCTAAAGACCGACGGCTTCGCATCTTCGCTGCCCCCGTTCCACCCCCACACAGTGACTGTCCCCGGCGCGTGCGCGGGCTGGTTCGACCTGATTGCGAAGCACGGATCGCTCCCCATGAGCGATATCCTTTCGCCTGCGATTCGACTCGCAGAAGAAGGGTTTCCCGTCGCGCCGGTCACAGCCTATTTCTGGCAGCGGGGCGCGAAGAGGCAGTTAGCCTCCGCGCCGAACGGTCACGAGTTGACCATTGACGGCCGCGGACCGAACGCGGGAGAAATCTTTCGCAACCCCGGTCTCGCGCGCACGTTCAAAACCATCGCGGAGGGAGGCGCAGACGCTTTCTATCAAGGCGAAATCGCCGAATCAATCGTCACTGTGCTGAAAGAAGCGGGCGGATGCCTGACGATGGACGATCTCGCCGCGCACACTTCCACGTGGGAGGAGCCCATCTCAGTGGATTATCGCGGCTATCGCGTGTATGAGTGTCCGCCCAACGGACAGGGCATCACCGCGTTGATCGCGTTGAACATCCTCGAAGGATTCGACTTGGCTGGGTCGCCTCCCCTGTCCGTAGAACGACTGCACGTGATGATCGAAGCCATGCGTCTGGCTTTTGCCGATTCGCAATGGTATGTGGCTGACCCCGCGTTTTCAAAAATTCCCGTGAAAGAATTGTTGTCGAAAGAATATGCCAACGAGCGCCGCAAGTTGATCAATACGCAATACGCAGTACGCAATATCCCACACGGAACTCCTGTCTCCTCCTCGGACACGGTCTACCTCAGCGTTGTGGATACATTCGGGAACGCCTGCTCGTTCATCAACAGCAATTACATGGGCTTTGGCACGGGCATTGTTCCGAAAGGCTGGGGCTTCACCCTGCAAAACCGCGGACACAATTTTTCACTCGACCCGAATCATCCCAATTGCCTTGCGCCGCGCAAGCGACCATATCATACAATTATTCCCGCCATGGTTACGCGGGCTAGGAGTGAGGGTGAGGGCGAAGCGCTCTTCGCCTCTTACGGCGTGATGGGCGGATTCATGCAACCGCAGGGACATGTGCAGGTGCTCTCGGCGCTTGTGGACGACGGTCTTGATCCTCAGTCCGCGCTCGACCAGCCGCGTTTTTGCATCGACGTGGAAGAATCGGGCGGGCAGGTTGCCATCGAAGAGGGGACGCCGCAGAAAACCTTCGAGGGGTTACAAAAAATGGGTCACCCGGTGGCATGGGTCTCTGGCTATGACCGCGCGTTGTTCGGCAGGGGGCAGGTGATCCTGAGGGATGCCGAAACAGGCGTACTGTGCGGAGGAAGCGATCCTCGCGCGGACGGATGCGCGATGGGGCTGGTGTAATTATTCATCCTTCACCACACAACTCTTCACGCTCTGCCACAGCGGGTTGGCGTTGTTCATGAACGACTCGTCAACCCGGTACAGCCGCATTTCGATTCGCATGTCGCGCATCGCTTGCCGTTGCGCCGGCGTGTATCCTTCATATTGATACGGCAGGAAGTTATCGGGGTGCGGGGCGGAGAGGATGACCTGGCTGACGATTGGCGGGTTAGGTTCCGGAGGCGCTTCAAAATGTTTGACGAATTCAGCGATGTAGCCGTTGTTCTGGCAGAGAGTCGGCGCGCCGAACGTGAGGCGCTTTTCAGAAAATTGGAAATCGGGATACCCGGCTTGCATTTGTTGCGCGAATTCACGCGGGTACGTCAGCGTGTAGGATGCCTGGAAATTCCACACGGCTTGTACAGCCATCACAACGAGAATGCCTGCTGTAAGCCGATTGCCCCAGGGGTGAATCGCATGCAGGTGTGATAATCCGCTGGCGGCGAGTAGGAGGATGAAAGGCGTCATCTGCCGCGCCAGCCTGCCATAGACGACAAAAGCATTCAACGCTACAGAGGGAATCACAAGGCAGAGATACAGGAGGATCAAACAACCTGCCCAAAATACAGTTGTTTTGTTCTTATCCCCGAGTCCCACCCAGACCGCGTATCCAGCAAGCAAGCTGGGCAGAACAAAGTTCAGGTGCTCCGCGTGCCAGAAATACTCGAACGGGAGACTCCAGCCTTCGCTGAATTGCCCTTGTGTGACGGTGTTCGAAAAGGATCGGTATTCGGTCAGCAGATCGGTGCCGACCCACGCGGCGAGACCGACAAGGAATAAGGCAGGGAGGGCGAAGCCGATGGCGGTGATAAAACCTTGTTGAAATGTCATCCAAAATCCGTCATGGCGAGGAGCCCGGAGAGCGATGAATGAATCTCCGCCACCGGAGTGGGGAAGGCTCCGCTTCGCTCGCAATGACGAAATTAGCATCGCCAGCCCGGCGAGCGACCAGTAGCCGTTGTAGGTGATGAAGCAGGCGAAACTCAGCGCGCCACAGGCAAGCGAGGTCTTGAAGTTGGGTTGTTCGCCCAGCGCAACATACACGGCAAGCAAACCGAAAGTCATTGCTGTGTCGTACGGCAGAAGGTGGCGGGAAAAATACAGCAATGACATGGTCGCGGCGGCAAGGATCAATACCAGCAGGGATGCATACTCTGTGTAGCCGGTGCGGCGCACGATGCGATACAGCACGTAGAGGTTCAGGGTCGAGAACAGGCTAAAGAACACGGTGGGGAGGGCGAGACTCTCGCGTGTGAATTGCTCGAGGAGGGCGGGCAGTGTTCCGAGGATCTTGAAGCCCAAATGCTCAGGCTCGATGAAAAATTGCTGAAAGGCTTCGCGGAGATTCCCACCCAGCGCAAGTTTGGCGAATGCGCGCGAAGATTCATAGCGACCCTCATCGGAAAAAAAATATTGCCCGCCTTGAACGATCAACAGCCCGCGCAGCGTGAGGGAGATCAGGAGAATGAGGATCACGCTGCGATCGTGTTTCGTTTTCCGCATGGATGGTCACTGCCCGAGCCGGCCGACAACCTTCACACATGGGCGGGTGAAGACATCTTCTTCGTGAGGCGCATCGGGTAGTTCGCTGGTGAGGTCCTGCCCGGGGAAGTGCAGGTTTTCGTGCAAGTCGAGCCGCCACTTCGGGCAGTCGGTCACATCGTAGACGATGCCGGCGTACGCGACGAACTTGCGGGCGCCACGCTCTCCGTTCTGGCGGCGCAGTTCGAGGTCTGGGATGATGCGTTCGGGAATGTCCACGCCGGGAATTATAAAGGATTCATCCTCCGAATCGATTCGGGCTGGTAAACGATTCCGCTTCGCTGGTAAAATGTCCATGTTCATATCGAGGAGACAACATGGCAAATCTCATAGGACCCGACGTCAGTTTTTATCAGGATGCCGAAACCACCCCGCAGGGAATCAATTTCAACAAAATGAAATTGTCCGCGGGCTATGTCATCATCCGTTCCGGGCAGAACGTGTGGGTCGATTCCGATTTCCGAACAAATTGGGCGAACGCCAAAGCCGCCGGGATTCCGCGCGGTTCGTACTGGTTTTACGACAGCCGCGCCAACCCGACCGAACAAGCCGACCTGTGGTACTCGACGTTCGATGGCGACCTCGGCGAACTGCCGCTGTTTGCCGACTTTGAAGAATCGTACGGTGGCGCGTATACCGGCTGGAAACATTGGAAGACCTTTCTCGAACGAATCAAACAACGCGTTGGGACTCACGAGATCGGCATTTACACGGCATACTATTACTGGGTCAGCCGCGCGCCGAATGCCACCACCGACGCGGCAAACCTCGCGTATTTCAAACAATATCCGTTGTGGGTTGCGAACTATGGCGTGACCACCCCGCTGGTGCCCAAGCCGTGGGACACGAACGGGTGGACGTTCTGGCAGTTCACCGATAGCGGCGACGGCGACCTATACGGTGTGGAAAGCTCGCGTATTGACTTGAATTATTTCAACGGCGATCAAGCCGCGTTCAATCAGCGGTTTAAACTGGGGACACCTCCTCCGCCTCCTCCCTCCGGTCCGGTGTGGTACAAGGTGACAGCCACCGCGCTCAACGTGCGGTCGGGTCCTGGCACCACGTTTGGTGTAGTCGGGTTGTTGAAGCAGGATGAAGTGGTGAAAGGACTTGCCGTCTCGGCGGATGGGGCATGGGCGCAGGTCCAGCGCGAGTCGGATGGACTCACGGGCTGGTCCTCGCGTCAGTTCCTGACAGTGACCTCTGCCCCGCCTCCCCCGCCGCCTCCGCCGGGCGACGAGGAATGGTACAAGGTGAATGCGTCGGCATTGAACGTGCGCGAAGGACCGGGCACGGAATTCAAGTCGATCGGGCTGGTTTATCGGAACGAGGTCGTGCAAAAACTCGCCACGTCCGATGACGGCGATTGGTACCGCGTCAAGCGGTCGTACGATGGGTTTACCGGTTGGGCGTCGAAACAATATTTGGTTGCGACCACCGCCCCGCCGCCCGTTTCCGAAGAAACCTTCGATTACTATCAGGTCACCGCCACCACGCTCAACGTGCGCGAGGGACCGTCCTCCTCGTTCAAAGCGATCGGCTATCTCACCAAAGGCGAAACGGTCAAGTCGTTGGAATCGTCTCCCGATGGCTGGCAGAAGATCCAAAAAGTGGATGGGTTTACCGGCTGGTCTTCCGGGCAGTTTCTCACGAATGTGGGCAAAACTCCCGCCAGCGCGATGCAGAAATTGTTCAAGGGCGTGTTGTACTATCGCAAGACGCGACTCACGCCGCGGCGGCTGGTTTCGCACACCCTGGTGGTGGACTTGAAAGGCGCGACCTTTGAATTCCTCGTCACGCCGCCGCTGAGGAACACCGAACCGTTCCTGTGCACGCAGTTGACCTCCTCCTTCCTCGAGAAGAACAAACTGCACATCGCCATCAATGCCGACGGTTTTTACACGCTTGACCCGGCGACGTACCTGCCTGCGAATTTTTGCGCCGGCGGGGGCGAGCCGGTCAAACTGATCGGGCTGGCGGCTTCGCGCGGGAAGCAATATTCCGCCAAAGCGGCGGGACGACCCGTGATGTATATCAGCCAGAAGAATGTGGTCTCCTTCGATAAATTCTCCGGGACGATTTTCAATGCCTTCACCGGCGACCGCGTGCTGGTCTCGAAGGGGAAGAAAGTCTCGACGTTGGAATCGGTGAGCATGGATCCGCGCACCGCCATCGGCGTCAACCAGAACGGGCGCTACATGGTGATTGTCGTGGTGGATGGGCGCGAGTTCAGCGAAGGCGCAACTTTCCCTGAACTGGCAGACCTTCTGCTGGCGCACAGCGTGTACACCGGCATCGCCCTCGACGGCGGCGGCTCTTCCGCGATGATCGTCAAGGGTGTGGACGGCAAACCTCGCGCGGTGAACAAACTGATGGATGCGAACATCCCCGGGCAGGAACGCGCCGTGGCGAACCATTTGGGCGTGTTCATAAAATAAGTGATATGGATGACGGCGTTGTAACAAAGACCATCCCCGGCCCGCGCGGACTGCCGCTCCTCGGCGTGATGCCCGAGATGGTGAGCGACATGCTCGGTCTATTCACGAAGACCGCCCAAAGGCATGGCGGCATTGCCCAATTCAGTTTGATGGGCAAGCCATACCTGCTCGTCACCGACCCCGACTACGTCAAATACATTCTGCAGGATAATTATCACAACTACATCCGCGGACGCAGTGTGGAAACAGGGCGCGTCCTGCTTGGGAACGGCTTGCCTCTGATTGACGGGGATTTCTGGCTTCGCGAACGGCGGCTGCTTCAACCCGCCTTCCACCGCGATCGCCTGCAAAGCCTGACCATTACCGCGGGGAGCATCGTCGAAAAATTCATCCGAGCCTGGGGCGACAAGGCGCGGGCGGGGCAGATCATTGACATGGACGATGAAATGATGCGTCTGACGCTGACAGTCATCATCAAAGCGATGTTCAGCGCGGACATTGACAACAAAATCAACGCCTTGAGCCACGCCTTCAACGTCGCCTCCAAGTTCATGTTGTGGCGCAGCCAGCAGATGTGGGCGCCGCCGCTCCACGTCCCTGTGCCGCGCAATGTGGAATACAACCGCGCGTTGAAAGTTTTGAACGAGACGATCTATCCGCTCATTGCGGACGCCCGCAAAAACCCAACAGGCGACCTGCTCGGCATGATGCTCGAAATGCGCGACGCCGACACCGGCGAAGGTATGACCGACCAGCAGGCGCGCGATGAAGTAGTGACGATCTTCTTTGCAGGTCACGAAACCACCGCCGCGACGATGACGTGGGGATTCTATTTGCTGTCAAAACACCCCAACGTTGTTGCGCGTTTGCGCGAGGAAATGAGAACGGTTCTGGATGGTCGCATGCCGACGTTTGCCGACCTGCCAAAGTTGACCTACATGCAAATGGTTATCAACGAAATCCTGCGGTTGTATCCCGCCGCGTATTTGTTCGCCCGCGAAGCCGTCACCGACGATGTGCTCGACGGGTACCCGATCGGCAAGGGCGTGTTGATCTTTCTCACGCCGTACATCACCCACCGCGACCCGAAATACTGGCGCGACCCCGAAACCTTCGACCCCGAACGGTTCACGCCGGAAAATATTGCCGCCCGCTCGAAGCATGTGTACTATCCGTTCGGCGAGGGACCGCACGTGTGCATCGGGAATAATTTCGCGCTGATGGAGATGCAGTTGATCCTCGCCGCGTCGCTGCAACGCTTCAACCTGATCCTCGACCCCGCGCAAAAAATCGCCCTCAAACCCGAGGCGACGTTGCGCCCGAAATATGGGATGAGGTTTAGGGTTGAAACAATTGCGTAGGGGCGAAGTTCTCTCGCCCAGCGCTTGGGCGGGGAGACTACGAAAATTACTTCGCCCCCTCCGGCTGTGCGAATCTCAACACCCAATTCCCCGCTGACTTCTCCGTCACCGTCGTCTGCGGTGTGACCACGATCACCCACGTGTGACCGGGTTTGAGCGGGAATAATTCATCGTGGTCGGCGTACAAAAATCGAATCGGTCGGCGTTGGTTTGCGCCCAACTCCTCCGCGGTGGGCTGGGTGTTCCAGCGAATGCCGAACTTCATCCCATCCCGAAACAATATCGCAGCGCCCGACAATCCCTGCTCGAGGTGAATATCCAGATTGGTGGGGGAGATGACATCGTGGCGCGCGAACAACACGATCACATTCTCGAACTGCAATTGACGCCCTGTCAGCCTGTCGACTTCGGGGTGCAGGATGCCTGCTGTATCAGAACTGGCGTCGTCCACGAGGCGCCAGTAACTTTGCGAGAGCGCGTCGTACTTCCAGCCCGATTGATTCAAGTACGCGATAAACACGTGTAATTCGTTCGCTGTCGCGCCGCCAGCGGGAGGGTCTCCTGTAAAAATATTACTCGTGTAATTAAATTTTCGCTTTTTGGTGTCCAGCGCGAGTTGTTGCATCTCGCCGATGGCGAGCATGTATCCGCCGCCTTGAATATCGTGCGTGACAAACGCGCATTGCGGAAGTTCCGCCAACACTTCGGGCGAGGCGAACGCGTAGATCAGGCACGAGTCTGTAAACATGGCGGCGATGTCCGCGTAGACCAGACGGCCAGATCGAACCGGTCCCACTTTGGGTTTGGGGAGGGTCGAGGAGGAGGAAACATCGCTGGAGGGAATCAAGCCGACATCCAGATCGAGGCGCGAGGAGGCGACGTCCACCGCGTCGGACCACCCCGAGGCTGGGTCCACATCGGAATCCTGATTCGCATCCCCGACATTTTTCTGCGCGAACTCAAGTTGAGGAGGATTCGCAACGGCAATGTGATACCTCCCCGCGCCGACGTTGAATCCGAAATAGCCGTTGCTGTCGGTGGTGGTTTGTTGAAGCGGGTTGAGATTCGAATCGTACAGGTGGACGCACACGCCGCCGACGCCGCGTTCCCATGCGTCTTGAACGTTGTTTTGATTCGCATCCAACCAGGCGCGGTTGCCAATGATGAAATCGGTCTGCGTGAAAATTTCTTTGCGAACTTCGCATCCGCCAGTGACGGGCGATTCGGGCGCGGGAAATTCGCCGTAGAACGCGGCGAGAAATCGCGTGGCGCCTTCGGTGATGTAAATTTCAAAGACAAGCGGCGAGAACGACAAGCCTGCCTGCGGCCGCGCGGTGACAGGGAAATGCGAGATCGAAACGAGCAATGCGGGGAGATCGAGCAGGGACGGGTCTTCAACTGGCAAGCCCGTGAGCGGATTGATGACGATTAGGGGTTCAGGCGTGTTCGTCGCGGTTGGAGGAATGACCGTTGGTTCGAGGGTGTTGACTTGTTCTGTTTGTCCACTGTTTGCAGTGCAACTGACGAGGACGGAGATTAATAGAACACCTGCATAAACAATTGATTTCATACTCAACAACTATCATGGTGTCATTCTGAGCCACCAAAGGGAGCGAAGAATCTCCACCTGCCGCAAAAGAGATTCTTCGTCGCCGCTTCGCGGCTCCTCAGAATGACATGTTCATTTCTCAAACTCATTCTTCACGCGATTGTAGGTTGACTCAAGTTCCTCGGGCAATACGCGCGTCTCGCCGACCGTGGACATGAAATTCGTGTCGCCCTTCCAGCGCGGGACGATGTGGATGTGCACATGCCCGAGCACCCCCGCGCCCGCCGCTTCACCCATGTTCACGCCGATGTTGAATCCCTGCGGGTTGTAGATCTTTTTCAAGATCGTCGTACAGCGCGTTGTCAACTCCATCATTTCGGCGCGGGTGGCGGAATCCAATTCCTCGAGAGTTGCTTGATGCTCGAACGGAATGACCATCAAATGCCCGCTCGTGTACGGATAGCGGTTGAGGATCACGAACGCGCTCGCCCCTCGGAAGGCGATGAGATTCTCCGCGCTGTCTGTTTTGGATAGCGCGTTGCAGAATACACAGCCTTCTTCTTTGTCGTGATTTTCGATGTATTCCATACGCCACGGCGACCAAATATGTTTCATTGTTTGAAGGTTTAAAGTTGCGGGTTTAAGGTTTCATACATTGGTGAATTTGCTCAGGGTGAATATGTTCCAATTATAGGCGAAAATTATTCCTCTGCCTTCAACCCTTGAACCTTCAACCTTGAACCTTTGACCTTCAACCCTTTTTCGATTATCCTACCGCTAATGCAACCGTCTCTGTTCCCCGACGCAGTTCCTCAAACCTACACCGTCTCGAAGTTGACCCTCCTCATCCGCAAATTGCTGGAGGAGAACGAGGCGCTACAGGATGTGTGGGTGCAGGGCGAGATCTCCAACCTCTCGCGTCCCGCGTCGGGACATGTGTACTTCACCCTCAAGGATGCCAACGCCTCCTTGAAGTCCGTAATGTGGAAGACGAGCGCGGCGCGGCTGAACTTGAGTCTGCGCGACGGCATGGAAGTGGAAGTCCATGGCAAGATCGGTGTCTACGAGCCGCAGGGACAATACCAACTCTACGCCGATCAAATCCGCCCGGTGGGGGAGGGCGCGCTGTATCAGGAGTTCATGCGGCTCAAGGCGCAACTTGAAGCCGAAGGGTTGTTCGACCCCGAGCGCAAACGTCCCATCCCTGAACTGCCGCGCAAAATTGGAATCGTCACCTCCGCGACAGGCGCGGCATTGCGCGACATGCTCAACACCTTGCGCCGCCGCCTACCTCTCGTTGAAGTGATTCTCGCCCCCTCGCCCGTGCAGGGAAGCGACGCGCCTCCCACCCTCGTCAAAGCCGTCCAGTCTCTCAATCTCCAGTCTCCCGATGTGATTATCATCGCCCGCGGCGGCGGTTCCATCGAAGACCTCTGGGCGTTCAACGACGAGCGCGTCGTCCGCGCGGTTGCCGCATCGGATGTCCCCGTTATTTCCGGTGTCGGTCACGAAACGGATTTCACCCTGTGCGATTTCGCCGCCGACCTGCGCGCGCCCACTCCCACCGCCGCGGCGGAACTGGCTACACCGATCACAATTCAGGACCTCGCTGCCAAAGTCTCCAATCTCCAATCTCTAATTCTCTCCTCTACTTCCTCTTTCATTTCCTCAAAGCAATCCTCTCTTAAATCCCTCGCCTCCCAACTCCGTTACCTCTCTCCCGCGCGGCTCATCCTATCCGAATCCCAGCGTGTGGATGAGTTATCGCATCGCGGCTCCTCTGCCGCGTTCAATCGTATAATTTTGGAGAAGAAGCATCTTGAAGGAATGCAAAAACGACTCGCGGCGTTGAGTCCGCTGGCGGTGCTGGCGCGCGGCTACGCCGTGGTGACGCGAAAAGACGACGGCAGTGTTGTCTCTAGCGTGGCGCAAGCAAGCGAGGCGATGAAGGTGCGAGTCAGTGACGGAGAGTTTGATGTGAACATGCAGTAGGTGGTTGTCGGTGGACGGTTGATAGCGACCTCGATATGGGTTTGGTTTCGATACGCGGCTTCGGCGATCACGCTTCGGCAGGCTCAGCGCGACGCCCGCCCTACTCGACCACCGCATGAAATCATCAACCACAAATCCTCAATCTTCAATCGTCAATCGTAAATCCTCAATCGTAAATGGAGCTCTCATGCCAAAATCATCGTCCAAAAAAACCGATAAACCCGTGGCAGAATTAACTTATGAAGAAGCGCTTGCCGAACTCGAAGGCATCGTTGAAACATTGGAAGGGGAGCAGAGTCAACTTGAAGAGGCGATTAAACTCTTTGAGCGCGGGCAGGCTCTGGCGGCGCGATGCGGCGTGCTTCTCGAAGCGGCGCAACTCAAAGTGAAGCAGGTCGCGGGCGACGAAGTGTCCGTGTTCGAGGAAGAGTCCGAATGAATTTGGCTGACCTCTTCCAGAACAAAGCCCTGATCGCGGGTCTGCTCGCGTGGCTGCTCGCACAGATCATAAAACTCCCGCTTGATTTTTTTCGCACACGAAAATGGAATTGGTCATTGATACTGACCACAGGCGGGATGCCCAGCTCACACTCGTCGTTGATGACCGCAACAACACTTGCCATTGGGCTGTATCACGGCTTTGCCAATCCATTGTTTGCATTGGGCGTTGCCATCACCATGATCGTCACCTACGACGCGGCGGGCGTGCGCCAGCAGGCGGGCATCCACGCCCAGCGCATCAATGTGTTATTCGGCGAACTGTTGCACGGACATCCGATCAACCAAAAGGATCTGCGCGAAGTGATTGGACACACGCCGCTCGAAGTGGCTGGCGGAATTTTGCTTGGAATCATCGTCGCAACGAGTCAGTGGTTGGTGTGGAATTAATCGTTATCATTGCGAGCCCGAAGCAATCTCTTGGTCACCATATCAAAAATTATTTTTATTTCGGGGACTTTGAAAATCGCGGCTCCCGCCGCATAGATAATTCCGCCCAACGCGACCCCTCCCAAAGCGACAAGCCAGCGCGTCCATTCGACGGTCAACTGGGTCCAAGCCAGCAAGCCGAATCCCATCCCCAGCACGGACAACGTCACGCGCCACGCGCCATCGGCGATGGATTTCCCTTCAATCCCATTCAATCGTTTTCGCATAAAAATAAACAACGCTGTCGCTTCGAGCGCGGTGGCGAGTGAATTTGCCAGTGCCAGTCCTCCCAGCGGGAACCAGCCAATGGCGGCGAACCATCGCGAAAATAATATACTGAAAATAACATTCAATCCCATCGCGATCGCGCCGATGATGACGGGGGTCTTCGTATCTTGCTGAGCATAAAAGGCGCGGGTCAATACTTCCATGATCGAGTGACCGACGAGTCCTGCCGCGAACCATGCTAGGGCAAAGGCGGTCATGTCGGTGATGGTCGCTGTGAATTCTCCGCGTTCAAACAATAATGCGATGATCGGCTTGCCAAGCAGAATCAAGCCGACGCTGGCAGGGAGCGCGAGCAGAAACATCCCGCGCAACGCCGAGGCGAGCGACGAGCGCATCTCGTCCACTTTGCCGAGCGCGTGTTGCGCCGAAAAGGTCGGCAGGGCGGCAATGGCGACCGATTGGGCGATGGCGGCTTGCGCCATGACCATCAACGTGAAGCCGTACGTCAGGCTTTGAATGCTTCCTTCCACCATTTTAGAAGCAAGATTGTTGTTGACCCAAAAATTTAATTGCACAATCGCCGCGCCGAACACGCGCGGTCCCATCAGTTGAATCACTTTCAGCACATCGGGGTTGCCCAACCCCAGCGAAAACGAAAACTCACCGTTGAGTTTGAACAGCGATGGCAATTGCACCAACAAAAATAATGCCGCGCCGATGACCACGCCCCACGCGAGACCGTAAATGCCCAACCAGCGCGACAAGACCACCACGCCGAAGATTTGTCCGAGCTGATACATCGTCGCGGTGATCTGCGGAATGAAAAATACCTGATGCGCGTTGAGAATGCTGATGACCAACCCTCCGATGCCGAACAACACTGCGGAGACCGATTGAATGCGGAGCAAGTTAACCGTGAGCGCAAAAATTTCAGGGTCGCGTGAAAGCCCAGGCGCGAGCAGGTACTGAACGATCTGCGACGCGAAGATCGAAGCCAGCAATGCGGCTAGAGTCAAGGTCAGCGTGACTAAATTGATCAGTGATGAAGCCAGTCTCCACGCGGAGGAACGTTCTTCTTTCACCAACAGCCCTGTAAAAGTTGGCAGAAACGCCGAACCGAGCGCGCCAGCCGCAATCAAAGTGAAGAGCGTCTCGCTCACGCGGTTCGCTGAAAAAAACGCGTCCACTTCGGCGGCGGGGAAGGCGTTTGCGACGAGAATCCGATTCGCGAGGCTGGCGAGTTGACCGAAGAGGATCGCGATCATCACCGTCCCTGCGGCGCGCGCGATCTGGCGGTTGGCGTTGGCGGGTCGAGTTATCATGTTGTGCGATTATAAGCGACCGCCGACCGCCGGCAACTGATGGGTGCAATGTTGTTGCGGTCCGCGGTCCATGGTCTGCGGTCAAGCTCACGCGAGTATAATTGCGGTCATCATGACTACAACCACTCAACACGGCTACCTCGTCATTGCCGATATTTCGGGCTACACCTCATTTGTCGCCAAGACCGAGCTTGAACACTCGCACGAGATTCTTTCGGAACTGCTCGAATTGCTGGTGAACAATTTTCAGCCGTTGATGACCATCTCGAAACTCGAAGGCGACGCGGTCTTTGCGTATGCGTCGAAGGGTGTGTTCGCGCTCGGCTCGACCCTGGTTGATTTCGTCGAATCGATGTACGTGGCGTTTCGCGACAAACAGGTATCGATGAAACGCAAGACCACCTGTACCTGCAACGCCTGCCGCAACATTCCGACTCTCGACCTGAAATTCTTCCTCCACTGCGGAGATTTCATTCAGCAAAACGTGGCGAACATCAAGGAGCTGGTCGGGTCGGATGTCAACCTCGTTCACCGCCTGACCAAGAACCACGTCACCGAAGCGACCGGCTGGCGGGCGTACATGATGTTCACCGAGCAATGCCTCAAAGACCTGGCGTTCGACCCCGCCGAAGCGCACATCCAAATGGAGGAGTACGAACACCTCGGCGCGATCAAAACCTTCAACGTGGACTTGCGTAAACGCTACAAGGAAATCACCGAAGGGCGGCGCATCGTCGTCGAAGAAAAGGATGCGGATTTTGTCCTGCGCGTGGACTTCCCGACGCCTCCCGCTGTGACGTGGGAATGGATTCAAGACCCCGACCGGCGCAACCAGTGGAATGGGGGACACGTGTTTTGGTCGGCGGCGGAACGCCCCAATGGTCGCGCGGGTATCGGCTCGAGCAACCACTGCGCGCACGGAAAATCGCTGAGCACGGAAATCATCGTGGATTGGCGTCCGTTCGAATATTCCACCGCCGAGTCGTTCGAGAACGGAAAGAAGGGATTCACCGAAACCTTTATGTTCGAGCCGCTCCCCGATGGCGGCACACGTGTGGTGGATCTGATGATCATGCACAGTCCCCTGCCGCGGTTTGCGAAGAAAACCATGATGAAGTTCATACTGATCAACCAACACAAATATGACAAAGCGCTTGCGGATGCGGCGCGCATGGCGGGGGAAGAGTTTGCCAAGTCGAAGGGGGAGTGAAGCGTGGTTTGCACCGCAGGTTTATTCTCCGCCCATCACCGCACGGGACTGGAGCCCCGTGCTACTCGCGCGAAGCCGACTGAAGTCGGCTGGGGAATTCATCACCCCGCTTTAGCGGGGTTCGGTTGGGTAGCCCGATGGTTCACCGTCGGGCGGGCAAGGCGAGGTGCGCAGATGTTTTCGCATCCCTCACCCCGCACGGGACTGAAGCCCCGTGCTACTCGCGCGAAGCCGACTGAAGTCGGCTGGGGTAGACAGAAGTGAACGAGACCCAACACGGGCACCTCCTGCTTGCCGACATCACGGGGTACACATCGTACGTGGCATCCACCGAGTTGGCGCACTCGCAAGAGATCCTCACCGAATTGCTTGAGACGATCATCGCCCAGTTCAAACCGACCTTCACCATCTCGAAGATCGAAGGGGATGCGGTCTTTGCCTACGCCGCCGAATCAGCCATCCCGCGCAGTGAAGCGATCCTCCAGTTGATCGACTCGACTTACATCGCCTTCCGCTCGCGGCAGGAGGCGGCGCATCGTCGCACCACGTGCATCTGCAACGCCTGCCGCAACATCCCCAACCTCGACTTGAAATTTTTTTCGCATCACGGCGAATACTTTGTGCAGAATATTTCCGGGGCGAAAGAACTGGTCGGGTCCGACGTGAACCTGATTCACCGCCTGACGAAGAATCATCTCGCTGAACACACAGGCTGGCGCGCGTACGCCATGTTCACTGCGCAGGGGCTGGCGCACTTTGCCGCGCCGCTCGAGGGTCTGACCGAACAGATCGAGACATACGACCACCTCGGCGACGTCCGCACCTTCAGCATGGACATGCGCGCCCGCTACAACGAACTGATGGACGCGCGCCGCGTCTTTCTCACGCCTGAAACGGCTCATTCCATCTACGAAACGGACTTCGACGCCCCGCCCGCTGTCGTTTGGGAATGGTTCAACGACCCGCACAAGCGCGGGCAATGGATGACGAGCGAGATCCTGCCCATTTTGCGAATCGGCGGGCGGAGTGGAGTCGTCGGCGCGCGGAACCATTGCGTGCACGGCAAAAATCAGGTCATCGTCGAAGATGTGCTGGATATCAAACCGTTCGAGTACGTCACCGTGCGTCACACGCCGCAAGGAGCGAAGGTTTCGATCGACATCACCTTCCGCTTCGAAGCGCTCCGAGAAAACAAAACGCATTTCACGATGTTGATTTGCGGCAACCTGCCCTTCGGACCCGAATGGATCAAAAAACAATTTTGCCGCTACATCGTCCGCACGCAGGTGTACACAGTGTGGAAGTTGGGGGAGATCAATGGGTTGATCGGGAAAGATCTGGCGGTCGAGTAACAACGAACGAAATGAGGAGCGTATCGAGATCACATCGTTCAATTACACGTTGCCATTCTACTTTGCGGACTCGATACAGCGGAAGAAAACCATCTTTGACCCGTTCAAGAAAAGTCTCCAATCTCTAATCTCTACTCTCCAATTACCAATTACTCCATGACCCGCCTCGCCACCCTCCTCTCCATCAAACCCAACGAAGGACGCATGTCTGCCTTGCTGATCGGCATCATGCTGTCCACGGCGTTTGGCGCGGCGTTGGGCGGGACGGGCATCGAAGCGCTGTTCTTCGCCCGCTTCGGCACGGACTATCTCCCGTACATGTACATCGGCTTGGGCGTCACGGCGATGATCACCTCGTTCATTGTCACCGCCGCGCTCGGGCGGATTCCCAAACGCATCGTCTACACCGCGATTCCGATTCTGATTGCCGCGCTTCTCCTCGCGGTGCGGCTTGCCCTGCTGACCAAACTGCTCTGGCTTTACCCGGTCCTGTGGCTCGGCAAGGAAGTGCTCAACGCGCTGGTCTCGCTCATGATCTGGGGAGTCGCTGGCGTGGTGTGCGACGCGCGGCAGGCAAAGCGACTCTTCCCGCTGTTCAACGCCTCGTTCATCCTCGGTCAGGTCATCGGCGGGTTTGCTACGGGATTACTCGTCAATATCATCGGCACAGAAAACCTGCTCGTTGTGTGGGCGACTTCCCTGCTGATCTCGTTTCTCTTCGCGCGATTGCTCCTCAGCGACCGCCAAATCGAATCCGCGCCGCAACGAAAGTCCAAGCGCAGGCAACCCACCCTCCGGGAGGAAATGCAGCGCGGCTTTCAATACGTCCGCACCTCTCCGTTGCTTGTGGCGATTTCCGTTTCCACGATCTTCTTCTCGATCCTCCTGATGATTCCCCCCTCGTCGAGCGTGAATTC
>CAYPCK010000004.1:0-18750 GCA_964409185.1 uncultured Anaerolinea sp.
GCAACAAGGCAAACGTATGCGACGGCTGGTCTGCCTCGACCGGCGCAACTTCCTCCGTATAGTCTTTGTGACCATTCGCCAGCAAGTATGACAGGGTGGGAATCATCAACGCCAGCAATGTGACGAGACTCCCGATATACGCCAATCTTCGCGACATGCTTGCGGCAATGAACCCGCTTGTGCCGCCCGCCTGTGAAACGACCAGCGGGTCGATCAGGTCCGGGCGGGCGACCAGCGCGACCCAGCCGACCGTGAACATTGCGAGGAAAAGAACGAGCACAATTCCGAAAGAAACTCTCAGCCCAACGCGCCAGTTCGCGGTCCCGTTCGCGCGGCGATATAACAGGAAGGCGAACAAGGGTATGAACAGCGTACCCCACATCACCCACAACTGCGCGCCGCGCGTCGGATACATGAACGATGGCAGGATTCCGCCCGCCTGTGAATCGAACCCGATGAAGAACGGCAGGTACATCGCGTACGCGACGATCAGCATGGGGATGCCCAACAGGAAAAGGTCCTCGAGTCGTTCCCAGCCCCAGCCCGATTCGCGCACCCGAGCCAGCACATAACTGAAGAGGATCAGCGCGCCGGCGATGAGGATATCCCACGTGTTGAGGAAGGCGAGTCCGCCAATGAGGAGGGCAACGAGGAAGAATCCCGTTTTGCTGATTCGCAACCGGGCAAAGCGCAGATCAACCGTCCCTTTGAAACCGCCGAGGAAGATGTTCAATGCCACCGCCGCGGCGAGCAAAACGAACGGCATCGCCAGCACGTGCGGATGCAGGTCGCCGAGGATGAACGAAAACGCGGGGAATTCGCTGATCACATCGCCGGTGGGATTGTTTTGCAGGTCGGAATCCATGATCACGCGCGAGGCGCGCCACCACCACCAGAAACGTTCGGGAACCCAAGCCGGCGTTTCAGCCGGCGCATCGCGCAATTCGGGAATACTCAACCACGTCCAGAAATTGCTCCCGTTCGTCCACAATACTCCGCGGCGATGCAAGACCTCGAGGAAACCTTCGACGTTGGAGACGAGCAGGAGGAAAAGCGGGGCAAGCAGAGGAGGAAAAGGTGATTGGAGACTGGAGGCTTTTTCTTTGTTATCCGTAATTGGTAATTGGTAATGTGCTAGCAGGTTAAATAAAATTCCATACGCGCCGACCGCGCTGAGGGCGAAGATCAGCGCGATCATCAGGTTGAACGCGGCGGTGGCCGGTGTGCCGGTCAAAGTCGCCAGCATGGCGGTCATCACGTAGCCGAAGTGGTAATACGAGATCGAGTAACCCGAAAGCCAAAGATCGCGCGGAGGAAAGGTTGGTGAGTTCATGACGCCGTGAATCATCATCAACTCCATCGGTTTTTCGGTGCCGAGGATCTCCGGGTTCGCCGAGCGGATAAGAGCCATGAAACCGAAGGCGAGGAAGAAGAGGAGTTCGACGGTGAAGAGGAGACGGCGATTGGTCCTGAGAAATGCGAGAATTGGAGAATTGGCGATTGGAGACTGGAGACTGGAGATTGCCCACGCGCTCAACGCGGCGAGGACAATCATTCCCAGCAACAACCCGCCGATGTCGTTTTGGGCGAAGCCCAGCGAGGCAGACAGCCAGAAGATATAGCCCCAAACCAGCAAGCCAAACGCGCGGGACAGCGCATACCCGCGATCCTTCAATGCGGGGAAGAGATGGTACGCGAGGGGAAACGTCAGCCAGCCGAGAAGGGTGGAGAGCAAGTACCAGAGGAGGAAGGAAAACATTACGATTTACGATTGCCGATTGTGGTGGTTGAGTAGCGGGCAGTCGAGACCAGAGATTGGAGATTAGAGATTATCCGGCGGGATGAAGACATCGTCGGCGTCGCGTTCCATATCGAGCGTTTTCAGCACCGCCTCGTGGTTGATCGGTCCGTACACGTGCGGGAATTTGGCGTTGACCGGCACCCCGGGCGGGGGTCCATTGACCGGCTTCTCCCACTTCACCGGCGAGGTGAGTTTGGTTTCATCAATGGCAAGGATCGTCAGCTTGCGGCGGCCCGGAAAGAAATCCATCGCCACCGGGACGAGTTGCTCCGCGGTCGAACAATGGATGAAACCCTCCTTTTCGAGACTCTTGGCTTTGTACGGTCCGGTTGCCAATGCGTAGCGCCAATTTTTACGGAAGGTCAGGTGGTAGATCATAACGGCTCCTTGTGGTACGCCATACGTAGTACGCAGTATTGATTTTGTTTTGCGCACTTCATATTGCGTGTTTCGTACTGCGTACTACGGCATCACTTCATAAATCACAGTCATACCGTCGCGATACACTTCGCGCCAATACTCGCCTTCGTATTGTTCGAACTTGGCGATGCCCTCGGGCGTATATGCGGCGCGTTCGAGTTGACCGACGATAATATACTGCACATCGTACGTTTTGAGAAATGTCCGCGCGGCATGGATATCGAGCGCGTTGAAAAAATTATTGACCTCGGCGACGCGCGCCTCCACCTGCGGCGAGACCAGCACCCGCTGCTGGCGCTGGTGCCAGTTCCAGCCGACGACGCCCGGCAGACCGGTATAGATGGTGAAGCGCGTGCACCAGCGGTATTCGGAACAGTTCGCCTCCACAATTACCGGCGAGCCTGGCACATTGTCCTGCATCCAGCGGATGGCGCGGTAATCCTCGGCAAGCATCAGTCGTTGACTGAAATCATCGTACTGCGCGTATTCCATGAAGGTCATCGAATCGAGCGTGCGCGGCGCTTCGATGATCCAGCGGTCTTTGATCTTGCCGGATGTGCCGGTGACGGTGAACATCGCCGCCGCGGAGACCAGCACAATCATCGCTCCCTGCCAGAACGCGCGCCAGCCCGGAAGCCAGCGATACACGGCGGGCAGGGTCCACGCGAATGCCGCGGCAGAACTCGCCGCCAGCATGAACCACGATTGCAAATAAAACTTGAAGATGGTGTTCTGCCGCCCGATGTCGCCGCTGACCACAACCACTTCAACGACCACGGTGATGAACAACGCGGTGCCGATCAAAAACAACGCGAACCGTTTTGTGTCGGGCAGGCTCGGGCGCAACATCAACACGCCCGCCCACGCGGCAATCGGCAGCGCGACCCACGCCACCGCCACGCCGCCGTAATCCGTGCTGGATTGCATATACTGAAGCACGAACAACATCAGCGCGAACACGATCAGCGCGGCTTCGATCAATACCTGATAGGGTTTCAGTTTTCGCAACGTGGAAAGCGGCGTGGACGCCATCCACTCGCGCGACTCCCACACCATCCACGCGACGATGATGAACAGGAACACGCCCCACATGGTGAAATACGAAGCCAGCGGAGTGAACGGTCCCTTCCACGGGTCGAGCGCGCTGTATGCCTGATAGTACGCCGTGCGGTACGGCAGGTACATTAACCGCGAAAGCGCGAACAACCCAGCCGCCGCGCCGACCGTCCACGCGAGGCGATGGACGAGCGATCTCGCCTCGACAGTTCGCCAGACCGAATATCCCAGCGCGACCATGCCCACCAGCAAATAGGTGTACGTATCGGACAGATTGGTGGGATGCACCGCGCCGATGATCAACCCGCCGACGAAGAATCCCAGCGCCGTCCGCCACGCTTCCGACGCCGGGTTGGCTGGGTTCGCCCAGCGCGCGCGCGCCGCCACCGTCGAAAGCGCCCAACTGATGGCGAGCAATGCCAGCGGCATGACGATCATGTGCGCGTGCAAATCTGAGTAGAGGAAGGTGAACAATGGAAATTCAGTGATCGAGTTGTCGGGTCCCGGGGGGACGACCCGACTGGGGTCCCAGTACCAGTCTCCGGGTCCGACCGGAAGCGCCCCGCCCTGCGCGATGAGTTTCAATCCCTCCGTCGCCCACTTGACCCGTTGCGCAAAGGTCGAGTCCCAGGTGAATCCGCCCAGCGACCCGAGGATCTGCAGGCGGTTGTAGATCATTTGAACGGTGCCGAGATTGCCAAGCAGAATGGTGAGGAACGAAGCGGAGAGGGCGGCGACCATGGATAATGGATTAAGGGCGTAGGATGAAGACTCTCCCTCACCCTCCGCTCTCTCCCGCTGGGAGAGGGGACTTAACAGATTCCAACCGATCGAGAACGCGCAGATGGCAACGATGGCGAAGAGAGTCGGCAGGATGAAGTTGTACGCGATAGACGGAACGATGCCGAGCAGTTTCACCGGCGTACCGACCAGCACGAAGCCATAGTAGTAGTAGTTGATGTAGCCGCCCGCGAACCACGGGTCGTACGGCGGGAAGGAGGTGCTCTTGATGACGGCGTTGAAATACGAGAAGTCCATCGGGCGCTCGCCGCCTTTGGCTGGGTGCCACAGGTCGGGATTGCCGATGCGGATGAACAGGTCAATGAAAAAGAAGAGCAGGAAGAGAGTTTCCACGAGTTGGAAATATTTTTTCTTCGTTCGCCATTCTTCGCGCAGTTCCTCGCGCTGATAATAACCAAGTCCCGCGCCAACAAGCACGATCAACCCAAAGACAATGGCGATGGTCGCGCGCGTGTAGGGGATGCCGATCGAGCCGCCCATCCATGCCAGCCAGCCGAAGAGCGCCAGCCCCATCGCGCGGCTGAGCGGGTAGCCCTTGTCTGCCAGCCCGGGCATGACAATGCGAACCAGCGGATAAACCGCCAGACCGAGGACGAAGATGAAGAGATACCAGGCGAGCAGTCCCAACCACGGGTTGCTGTTCAAGACGGAGGCGTAACTGAACAAGTCAGACCATGTGCCGCCGGCGCGTTGCTGTGCGAGTTTGTCTGAGGAGAGGAGCAGGGGTTTGTAGTCACTGAACTGGCGCGGGGTGAGGCGCGCCACTTTGGTCAGGTCCACCGCGCTCAAAATGGATTGCACTTTCGCGGTTTCGTAGTTCACGCTTTTCTTGAAGATCAACACCTTCGGATGGTCGTAGAAGGTGAAGGCTTCTTCGGCATACTGGTCGTTGATCTCGAAGTTTCCGAGTTTTGGGAATGTTTCAAAGACGGCGACCAACTCAAACCCGAGCCTGCCTTCGTAGGTACCGGGCTGGGCTTCGTAATAACATTTGCTGATGTTTTCCCCGATCGGGCACCCGATGAGTTCGCGGTAGTACAACGTGGTGAGCGGATAGCGCTCCGGCAGGCGCGTGATCTGCCCGTATTGGTGGTTGGTGGGGACGAAGATGTAATCCGCCTGGTCGAGGGTGGTGACGAAGCGGGCGAGTTTGTCGGCGTTGTCGTCCCAGTAGACTTGCAGGTTCAGGTCGCCGCGATAGAGTCCGCCGAAGGCATCGTAGCGGTCCACGCGGAAGGGGAGCGGGTAATCGTAGTCGGTTTCGTTGACGACTGCGGAGCCGTAGATAGCCAGGATGCCCTGGTCTATTTGCATCCGCAGGTAGTATTGTGTCCCTTCGGTCACTGTCACCGGGTTGTCGAGTTCGAGGGTGTACGCTTTGCCGCGCGGATCGTCTGTCACTGCGAAATCGGATGTCAACGATGCGGTGGCGAGCGTCTGTTCGGGGGTGTGGTCGAAGCCGCTGGAGAGAGTCAGGCTGAAGGTGGAAGGGGAGGCGAGCGCGTTGTTGGCGTGTCCAAGCGTGATGCTTGTGAGCAATCCATCCGCGTTGGCGATGAAGGAAATGTCGTAGGGCGTGGAGGCGTTAACCGCCGTTTCGGGTTGAATGGGGATGGGCTGGTTGTAGGTGGTGTCGCCGGACTCGATGCGCAGGTTGATCGGACCCGGCACGTTCTGGTAGATCCAGCGCGAGGCGGCGATGCGCGGTTCTTCGCGGGTGTAGATGCTTTGGAAAGCGAACGCCCACGCGGCGGTGAGGGCGAGGACGATCGCGGCAACGGCAATACGTAATACGGAGTACGCAGTACGTTCTGCGTATTGCGTATTGCGTAAAGAGCGCAACGGTTCGAACACCACCCACGCCGCCATCATCGCAAGCAGGGGATAGATCGGCAGTTGATAGCGCATGGTCGGGTTGAATTCGAGCGACTGCCAGATGAAATATGCGGCGGTCCAACCCCAGAGCAGCGCGTGCTTCCACTCGCCTTTGAAGATGCGCCAACCCATGTACAGAAAGCCAGCCCACGCGAGGATACCGAGCGGAAGACCGAGTCCCCACAGGGTGAGGTTTTCAAACGAAAACAGATGCGAGCGGCGCGCCCATTGCAGGTTCCAGGGCAGGTCGGCGTCGCCTTTTGCCTGGATGCGCTGTTCCTGGATGTTGGCGATCCATTGCTCGCTGGGGCGGATCAAGCCATCGAAGGCGTACGGTTGAAAGACGCGGAAGGAGAGGAAGGCGGCGAGTCCGCCGCTGATCAGACAAGCAATAATTATTAAATAGTAATTCGTTTTGACGGCAGACGATGGACGATTATCCATGTCCTGCTCTGGTTCGCCGGTCTGCGGTCTGCGGTCTATGGTCAAATATCGCAACGCAAACGCGGCAGGGAGAAGAACCGCCAGCGGAAAAATGTTCACCTTGGATGCCAGCGCCATGCCGTAGGCAACGCCGAAGCCGAGGCTGAGGTAGAGCAGGGGATCGGTAAGCAGTGATTTGTAATTGAGGGCGGAGGACTGGAGAATGGGAGAATTGGGCGCTTGAGACTCGAGACTATCTGTTGAGTCCGTCGAAGAGTCTCCAGTCTCCAGTCGCTTTTCTTTTCGCAGTACGATCTCAACAGCAAAGTAAATCGCCAGGAACGCGAACGGGTTGACGAACAGATCCGCGGTGAAGAAATGCGACTGCTGGATCTGCATTACCGTCAACGCGGAAAACAGCGAGGCGAGCAACGCCACGCGGCGGTCGTACACGCGCGAGACGATGGCGTACAGGATTAAAATGGTGAACAGGTCGGCAAATGCGGAGAGTTGCCTGCCGAGGATCTTCACGTCAACCTGGTCACTCAATCCTTCGACAAAAGGAGTAAACGATTCAGGCAATTGCGCATTCTTTGCCCATTCGGTAAGTTTTTGTGTGGCTTCTGCAGAAACTCGAGCAAACGTCATCGGCAGGTTGCCGTACACGAAGAACGATTGCCCGCGGTTGTACGGGTTGAGCGTGGAGGTCGCGCTGTCGAAATATTCCGCAACGGTCATCCACCGTTGTTGGTCCGCCGGGCAGGCTTCGATGGGCAGGGATTCATCCGCGCACGTATGGGCGCGCAAGTTGCCAAGCACGCCTGAAAGGAAATTCTCATCCGGGTGCTGGTGTTCGCCCTCGCCCCAGTTCACGCCGGTCAAGCGCAAAAATCCCGCCAGCACGAGGACGAGCACAAGAAGAAGATCGTACAGCCAGAAATGTTTTTCGTGAGATTTCATTTTTTATTTAAATTCTTTTCACCGCGAAGATCGCGAAGTTCGCCAACAAGTTTAACGGTCTTCCTTGCGTTCTTGGCGCGCTTGGCGGTTAATTATTGACCCGGCACAAAGAACATCCAAAAATCGTGACCCGCAATCTCCGAATCGAACAACCGCAGTTGCCCGGTCGGATAAAGCGCCTTTAACGAATCCAATGATTGCTGATCGTTCACCGTCGGATCCTCGGTGTTCGCCTTCACAATGAACAGTTTCGGTCCCGGCATGTCCACGGTGGCGGCAAAACTCTCGGGCCACAACGCCATGTCGCGGTTCGGGATGCCCGCCCACGCCGCCGGCAGGCGCGTGTCAACCCAGTGCGGGAACGGCACCACCCAGACCGTTTCCGTCGTGCCGTATGCCTGCTCGAACTCTCGCACGACTCTGCCCATGTCGGATGTGTTCCACGATCCCTGCTTGAAAGAGTTGGCGAACGTATCGAAGACCAGATTGTAATTTTGCGAAGCGGACATCGCCAGCAGGAGTCCCGCCAGACCCCACGCCGCGACGTTCCGCAACCCTCTCCCTTTCAGGCTGGTCACCAGACCGTCGAGCGCCAGCGCCGCCAGCAGGAAGGCGGGGATGTACGATGCCCCCGCGCGGTTGAGCGCCGGGTTTTCGCCGGGGAACGCCAGCGATAACGTGGACGGCAATTGCAACAACGGGATGGACACCAACAGGAAAAGATCCTGCCAGTGGCGTAACCGCAAATAGCGAATCAACACAAGGGCAAACCCCAGCAGGAACAACGCGCCGGTCACCACATCCAGCGCCGGGCGGTGAGGAATGGAATTGACCCAGATCTCGCCGTCGTCGAAGTTGTACATCATCAACGCCTTGCCCACGTTCGAAGCGAAGATCTCATACGCCGGTCCCGGCAACGGCTGTTCGATCGTGCTCAGGCGTGAAAAGGCGCGGAAGCCGAAGATCTCCGGGTTATCGATCCAGAACCTCAGCAACGGGAGGAAGACAAACAACGAGGTCAACGCCAGCATGGCAAGCCAGACCGGTAATTCCTTGCGAGCGCCTTTCGATTGCGAATGAATCCAGTACAACACAAACGCCGCGATCACCACGAACGGCACAATGCGGAACGGGCTGTAGCCATGCAAGCCCAACCCGAGGAACAAGCCTGAAAGGAGGAAGTCGTTGCGGTTGCGGGTCCGCAAGCCGCGCAGGAGGAAAAGAAGCGTCGGCGCGACGAAGAGGGGATACAGCGGAAAGCGCAGTCCGATGCGGCTGATCACGTTGGGCCAGTACGCGACCCCAGCCAGCAAAAAGGCAAAGAGCGCCACGCGCGGTCCGCCGATCTCCTTCCCCAAAAGATAAATGAAGGGCAGCGTGAGAAAGCCGAGGATGGCGGTGCCGAGTTTCAGGCTGAAGTATGACAAGCCCGTGCCAAACATGTTTGCCACCCAGAGCGTCCAATACATTTGAATGGCTTCGCGTCCGGTGTTGCGCGGAAAGAAAATGCTGGTTTGTCCCTGCGAGACGTCGTACACATCGTACAATTTTTCGGCGTGGTCGCTGAACGGCTCCGGCGGCACGGTCTCGGTCTGCGAAAAACGGAAGAAAACCACCAGCGCGGTGGCGGCGAGGAGGAGCAACGCCCAGCGCGAGATGGTGATGGTCCATGACTCGCGCTTGAAAAAAGCCGCGGCTTGAGCCAGCCGGTTTTGTGTTTCGCCGGAGCGAATCCATAGCGCGCCCATGAAGCCAAGCACAGCAATCACCCAGACCGACACATTGAGCGTGGTGAAGAGGTTTTCATCCAATAACGCGAACGCCCAAAGCCCAAGCGCAAGACTGGCGATCAAAACAGCCGGGCGATAGGTGAGCGGGTCGGTGCCTTCGGAGGTCGGCGCGAGCGAGGCGAGGCTCAACTCGCGGCGGTAGAGTCCCCAACCCAGCGCTGACAGCGCGGCAATGAACAGCGCCAGCCCTAACGGGCGCGTGTCTGGCGGCGGTTCGAGGAACCACTGACCAGCCAGCGCAAGGAACAACGCGAGAAGAGAACGCCAGGGGAACGGAGTTGATGATTGGTAATTGGTAATTCGTTCTTGCGAGTCGAGAGTAGAGACTGAAGACTCTCCGTCATACGCCTGATCCTCCACGAAATCGGGAATCTGAATCCGACCGCCTCGAAACAGGGATTTGACGTAATCGAGGACGGTGGGTTCCTGCGCGGGGATAGGGTCGCGGTCGTTGGTATCGTTGTTCATCGTTATTTTTTCTTGGCGATCACCATGATGCTCTCACCCCACTTCATGGGAAGGAAAACAAAACCGGTGATGGCTTGCAATCCGCCGAGCAAGCCGAAGATCAATTTTTGGATCACGTTGGGGATGACCGGGACGTACGGCACATCCCAAAACCCGTCGGCGAAGATGCGTTCGATTGTAAAGCCTGCGCCTTCGATGAACGAGACCCATTCGGCGGGGCGTTTCAACGAAATGTGGGTCGGGTCCTGGTAGCCGATCCAACGTTCGCCCTTCCACGGCTTGAGCAGGGAATCGAGGTTCGGCGTGGCAAGGATCAACGTGCCGCCGGGTTCGGTCACGCGCCCGATCTCAAGGATGGCTTTCTGCGGGTCGGGTAAATGCTCAACAATATGCTTGATGATAACCACGTTAAATGAGTCGTCGTTAAATGGGAGTTCCTGCGCGCTGGCGGTTTGCAATTTTGTATTTTGTACAACGGATTTGGATCGGTTCACCGCCCAGTGATTGATATCACAGCCGTATGTTTCGAACGCATCTTCGAGCTGCCCCACCAGATGCCCCAGCCCCGAACCGACCTCCAGCAGGCGCGCGCCGCGCCGTCCGTACCGCCGCGCCAGCATGGCGTAGAACCGGTTCGACCACCAGTACATGCTGTATTTGGCGAACGTGATGTTGGCGTAGGTATGCGTGGAGAAATATTTTTCGTCGAAGGGCATATACATGTAAGGGTAGGGGCGGGTTTACCCCGCCCCTACTTTTTTCGCGCGATATAAAAAGTGAATGTCCCGTTGTCCACAGGTTCAGCCGAGGCATACCTGCTTACATATTGCTTCGTCAGCCGCAAATTCCATCTCGTCCGCGAAACGATCCATTTCCCTGTAAGGATGCGCGCAACCACCGATGGAACGCCGAAATAATGTCCCCATTCTAACACGCGCATTGCGGCGGGCGAAAAATAATGCCAGTACCGAATCATTTCAAAACCGGCGCGTTCGAGCCGCGCCTGCCATACGTCGGGTTCGTCGGCATGATGCACGCGCGAAATTTTGCGGAACCATTCGGTGTAGCCTTCGCCCAACACCCGCGAAATCGAAAGTTCGCTCAAATATCGCGGGTTCGGCACGCAGAAGTAAAACGGCGCGCCCGGCTTCAACACGCGCGCGGTCTCCCTCAACACCTCGTCAATGTGCGGGATGTGCTCAAGCACCGAGTTGCTGAACCCGCTGGCAAAATATCCCGAAGCGAAGGGCGCTTTCGCGCCATCCGACTCCACCAACGATTTGTACGCCCCGAATTTTTTCGCCTCGTGGATCGGTCCATGCCACGGGTCAAGACCCACGTCAATTTTTTGCTCGAACGTCAGCGAGGCGAAGTGACCGTCGCCGCACCCGACGTCGTAGACCGGCGCCGGCAGAGGCAGGTCCTGGTAATACGAGGATTCCACCGCGCGCAGGAACGCGCGGAAGTACGGCAGGTCGCGCAGGTGGAGGAAGAGGAAATCTTTTTTGGGCATGTTATAATGATAGCACTTTTCGAGAAATGATAGCAGAATCGAGGTCGCGATGGTTCGGATGATGGTCCAACTGACGGAAGAACAGGTCAAGGCTCTGAAAGAGATGGCAAAAGCGCGCAAAACGCCGGTTGCCCGGTTGGTGCGTGAAAGTGTCGCGCAATATGTGACTATCTCAAAGAGCGAAGACAAACGCGAGGCGGCTCGTCGTCGCGCGCTTGAGTTCATTGACTACCTGAAGACTCACCCGGAAGAGTTTCGCGACATCGAAGGCAAAACCGACGTTTCCGTCAACCACGACGAATATTTCGTTCAGGCAATCGAAGATGATCTTCGTTGATACATCCGCCATTCTTTCTGTGCTTTTGACGGGGGATTTGAACCACGCGCGTGCCTTGCAAACCTGGCGCAACCTCCTTGAGAGCAATGAGACATTATTGAGCAACAACTATGTTCTTGTTGAAAGCATTGTGATCATCCAGAAGCGGCTCGGAATTCCCTACGTTCGGGGCTTTCAAGAGAATATACTGCCCTTTCTGACGGTCAATTGGATGGATGAGAGCGAACATAACTCAGCGCTTCAACAAGTATTTTCCGCCAACCGCCGCCAACTCTCGCTGGTGGATTGCAGCAGTTTCGAGACCATGAAACGATTGGGCGTGCAAAAAGCGTTCACCTTCGACACTCACTTTGCCGAATACGGTTTCGACGTCATCCCATAAGGTTCGTAAATAATTTTTCATATGCCTGCGCGATGGAATCGGGGTCGTAGGATTTTTTGAGCGCTTCGATATCGCCCTTGAATTTTTGCGGTTCATTCAGGACGTGGAGGATGGATTCGGCGAGGTCAGCCGCATCGCCGATTTTGGCGACGCGCCCCATGCCGTGCATGATGACCGGTTGCCTCACCCCCGGCAGCGCGGACGGCACACACGGCACGCCGTTCATCATCGCTTCGATCTGCACCAGCCCGAACGCCTCAGTGGAATTCAACGAAGGCACGGTCAACACATCGAGGTTGGGGTAGAACGCCGCCATTTGCACCGGGTCGAGGTTGCCAAGAAATGTCCAATGCCCCGCAATTTCATACTCGCGGATGCGCGGCATAAGCCGGTCGGAATATGCCTGCTCGCCCATCACGTTCTGGTACGTCCCTGCGAACAACACCTGCGCTTTTGGATATTTCTTCAGGATGATCGGCAACGCGTCGAGTAAAACTTCGACCCCCTTTTCGGCGGCGAAACGAGCCGCCATGCCGATGACCGGCTTCCGTTCATCGACGCGATGTTCCGCCGCGAACGCCTGCACCGCGCCGGGAAGCGGACGAGGCAACTCCACGGGAGGCAGGATCGGGGTCAGTTTGGAGGCGTAGCGCGAGAGGTAGGGGGAGTTATCCGCGTAGTCCTGTGTGTACGTCACGATGTGATTCGATAGCAATCCCGCCATGTTGTTTTGAAAATTCACAACGCTGTTGACGAAGCGGTTGAAGACTCCGGGCGGGAGGAGCAGGTCGCAATGGTAGGTAAGAACCGCGGGTTTGCCGAAGAGCCGTCCGCGGAACGCCACGCCGGGCGCGTCGAATTGGGGCAGATGCATTTGCACCACATCGTGTTGCGCGACGAGTTTTGTGGCAACGGGACCGAACGTCGGCGCGATCACGCCCTTGCTGATCCTCGCCGCCACCGGCACGCGGATGATCTTCACGCCATCCAGCACCTCCTCGCGCGGCAGGGACGGATCGTATTGCGTGGTCATCACCGTGACTTGATGCCCGCGCCGGGCAAATGCGCGAGCGAGGCGCTCGGCATAGATCGTGAGTCCCGATGTATGCGGGCGGTAATACGTGAGAACGGTGAGGATTTTCATGATGTTCTTGTTTCCATCGGGTTCTGAGACCCCGATGGAGTGTGCGGGGCGGAAAAATTATACCCTCACGCGTCTCTTGTACCTTATGGATTTATACCGTTCGGAGCGGCGAAAAACGAGGAACTTTCGGTTATGGGAGTGTTTAAACTTGTGAACATTCGTCATTAAAAAGGAGAATGAAAATGGCAACCAAAAAATCACAACCAAAGGCGCAGGCGAAACCCGCCGCCGCGCCAGCGCCAGCAATGAGTTCAGGGATGGTGGCACCAGCATCCCCGTGGAAGTGGGTTTATATTGTGGGCGTTCTTGTAGCAGGCGTGACTGGGGCAATCGGCTTCTCGAATCCCATTCTCAGTTGGGTTCTTCTGCTCGCCGGTTTGCTGGTCGGCTTTCTGTACTTCGACCCCGCCGACGTGACGAACTTCGGCTTGCGTTACCTGATCTTGGTCGCTATGACGGCGTATCAGTCCACGTACTTGACCGCAACCGGTATGGCAGGCTCCTATGTGACCGGGTTTTTCAACGGTTTTGTCAATTTTCTCGGACCCGTTTTGCTGGCTCAGATCATTATGGCTTTCTGGAAGAAATACTTCGGGAGCTAATGGAACGATCCCTTTTCGCAGAACAACCGTCGGGCAACCGGCGGTTCATTTTTTAATTTTGCTACCGTACATTTGAACCGCGAAGCCCGCCAAGTGCGCTAGGAAAAACCTTTAAATCGTTGCGATCTTCGCGCTCTTAACGGTAAAAATGATGCCGTGTACGGTAGAAAATTTTTAATTGGTACAATCACCTGACGCAAAACGTCCCGAAGGTTTCTGTGAAACAGGCTTGGTTGTCGTCCAAACCTTCGGGACGGAGCGTAACGTCCGTTGGTACAATCAGCCTGACAGGGCAAGCAACACAACATAGTTTCGCCGAACGGATTCGATTCTTTCCACCATGAAGATCCAACAAAACATCGTCAACTGGATCGTTACCACTGTGCGCACAGCGGCATGGGCGCCGGTAAGTGTCTTCGGCTTTTACCTGATCGGGTTGTTGTTCGGGTTATACGACGCATTCCCACTGCTCGATATTCCCACTCATTTGATGGGAGGCGTTTCGATCACATATTTCTTTCGTTCCGCGATTCGGAATTCACAGCCCTTCCTCGGGGACATCCCGCCGCTGGTGCAAACCCTGTTTGCCTTCACCTGCACCGGGACGACGACCGTGTTATGGGAACTGTATGAAAACTTTCTCGATCATTTCTTCGGCACGACCATGGTGCGCGGATTGGAAGATACCATCGTAGATTTGATCGTGGGGTTGTCGGGGGCGGTGATTCTATCGTTATTTTATAAGCGGCATTAGACCATCACATTTTCACTTGGGAACACTGAAGGCAATGCCACGTGGGCAATTGTCCGGCGCTGTGCGGGCAATTTCTGTGACGATACCCCGAAACGATGCAATCGTTAGCGTACACGCGTCAACGCTGCGTCGGATAAGGAGAAAATATTCATCGTTTATCCACATCAACTGGGGATGAATGTGGACATGAGGTTCGGTCGGAACATTGAGAAAATCTATAGGTTGATAAGTGTTGCTAGTGATACTTCCCAATTGCCACAGCCCGTCCACCGTATGATAAAACTGTTCACTGTCCGGAGTCCAAGTCGGTAATTCCATTGTGCAATTCATCAATGAAATTTCAGATGCAGATGAAATAATATGAAGGGTCAACGTTCCCCACTTACCTGAACAAGTGTTATTTAAATAAAGAAAGTACTGAAGATTCGGAGAAAATGATGCTTGTGGATTAGGAAAGTAGGGTTGAAATTCAGTGATCAATTCTGCTTGACCATTCACAAATAGTCGCCAAACCTGAACAGGCTCGCCTGCATAATCAGAATAGCGCATCTTCTCGGGAGGAATTGACGTCGCCATAAAACGTCCTTGGGGATCCCAGGCAACTCTTGCAATAAACATTATTTCACTTGGAATCAATAGAGGCTTGAATTCAAGCAAGATTTTCTGTTTGTTGGTTTTCAAATCTAGTACCGAAATTCTTGAATTGGTCGTTAGGGCGACATGTGCTCCAGTGGGAGAGATACTGAATTTTCCTCCTGAACCTGCTTTCGCTAAGCGATTTACCTGCCCCGTCATATCCAATGAATAAAGGTCAAAAAGGGGCACGGACCCCGAAGGTCCATCAATTACTCTTTCCGTATTGAAAAGTATTTCATGACTGCCGGGTATCCAATCGGCATCGAAAATAAAAAGAGCCCTTTTGTCACCGGTTATTGCAACCAAATCTTCCGGACCTAAAAGACGTTTCAATTCGCTTCCATCAGTTCGAACAACCCAAAGTTCCTCAAAGGGTAGATTTTCATCAAGGGACAAATGGTGCTGTTTGGAAAGAATCCATTGACCATCATCAGAAAGGTGGGGAGCATAAATATTTTCTTGTTGTAATAGCCGTTGAGAATTACCTTGTTTCCAAACCCAAAGCGCATCTTCAAGAATATAAGCAACGATAAGATCGTTTGACAGCGAAGCAGAGATGAATGTAGGTGTTGCGATTGGCAAAGTAATCGCAGGCATTGGAGCAGGTATGAACGTCTCAGTCGCGATGACAGGAAGGTTTGTACTAACAGGTGCGTTGCATCCCCTGTCGAAAATGAATTGGAGACGCAACTGGATAGAGAGACTAACAGCGTGAATAGACCGAAAAGATGTAATTTCATGTGGTTCTCGCTTTATCTCCTTCCACAAGCAATTCAACCTAAAACAAATCCCTATTTGCCTTCACCCACTCGAACATCAGGTCCAATCCCTCTTCGAGATCGATCTTCGGGGACCAGCCGAGTTCGCGCGTGGCTTTGCGGTGGTCGGCGTAAAAGACGCGCTGGTCGCCGGGACGCCAGCCCTCGCGCGCCACTTCGATCTCTTTGCCGAGCAGGCGTTCGAGGATGGGACCGAACTCCGCCCAGATCGCCATGACGTTGCGTTTGCCGCCGCCCATGTTGTAGACCTGTCCTTTTGAAACATCAATTTTTTCGATGGCGGCATCGTACGCGTCGAGCAGGTCGTTGACGTGCAGAATGTCGCGCACTTGTTTGCCGTCGCCATAGATCGTTATTTTTCGACCCGTCACCGCCGCGATCATCATCCATGCCAGCCAGCCCTGGTCTTCGATGCCGAACTGGCGCGGACCGTAAATGCACGACTGGCGGAACACAACCGAACGCAAACCAAAGATGCGCGAGTAATCGCGCGTGTATTGATCGCCCGTCCCTTTGCTTACGCCGTAGGGTGAGTGGAAATCAAGTTGTTGCGTTTCGGCGCAGCCGTGTTCGAGGTCTTTGTACAACCAGCGCGTGTCCTCCTCGAAAACCTCCACGTCGTCCATGCCGCCGTAGACCTTGTTGGTGGATGCGTACAGGAAAATGGGATTCCGCTCCGAGAGGCGCGCGGCTTCGAGCGCGTTGAACGTGCCCAGCGCGTTGGATTCGAAATCATCGCGCGGATTCATGACCGACGTGGTGACCGCGACCTGCCCCGCGAGATGCACGATCACATCCGCCTGTCTGGCTGATTCGGCGATCAGGTCGGCGTTGCGCACATCCCCAACGACGAGCGAGAACGAGTCCTTCCCGAAAGTGTCCTCCAGCCAGGCGAGGTTGCGCTTCGCGCCGCCGCGTGACAAATTGTCGAAGAGGGTGACGCGCTCGCCGCGTTGAATCAGCCGAAAGGCGTAGTTTGAACCGATAAATCCCGCGCCGCCTGTGATGAGATAATGTCGACTCACGTTATATCCTTACGCGTAATAATAGTTCGGCCTTCTTCGCCTGAAAAAGGACGCGATGAAGATGCCGAACACAAATCCGCCGATGTGCGCCCACCACGCGATTCCGCTTTCATTGCCTTGCAACGAGAACAACCCGGAATACAACTGTGAGATGAACCAGAAGATGAGGAAGATGTATGCGGGTATCTCGACAAGTGTGAAGGTGAAGAAGATGGGCACGAGGCTTGCGATGCGCGATTGCGAGTAGAGAATCAAGTATGCGCCGAGGACGCCTGCCACCGCGCCGCTCGCGCCGATCATCGGAACTGCGCTGGTTGGAAGGATGTAGGTTTGCAACAGCGCCGCTGCGATGCCGCTTAAAAGATAAAACACGAAATAACGAATTCCTCCCATGCGGGCTTCGATGTTATCGCCGAAGATGTACAGCACCCACATATTGCTGAGCAGGTGGAACCAGCCGCCGTGCAGGAACATGGAGGACAGGACGGTCATCCATTCGCCATTCACGTCGGCGAGGAGTTGCGCGGGGATCAAACCGTTTGCGAAGATAAAACTCTCAAGTTCAGCGGGAGACATTCTAAACTCGAGGTAAAAGGCGTAGGCGTTCGCGCCGATCAACATCAGGTTGACGAGCGGAAACTTGTGCGAACGCGCGGTGTCGTACAAGGGGAACATGGTTTACTCGGTCTGCTCTGTTGTCTGTTTATTCCTAAAACTCATCAACTGTTGATACACGCCGGAAAGCGTCTGCCCCTCGCGCGCGAGACCGATGACTCCGACCACAATGCTGTTGATGTAGTTGTACAACCGCATGGCTAACGCCGCGGCAAACGCGGTCGATTCGTCCGGGACGAAGCGGGTGAGGGCAAACACGATCGCGCCTTCGAAGGTGCCCAATGCGCCCGGCGCCGAGGGGACGGCTCCGCCGAACGCCGCCATGCCCAGACCGAACATCGCCCAGATCGCATTTGCCTGTGGGAAGAACGCGCGGATGATGAAGTAATACGCAACGATGGCAATCGCCCAGTTGATCGTCATCCAAAACAGGAATTTGACGAAGAGCCAGCCGTCGGTGAGCACGCTCAAGCCGGAGAAGAACGATTCGAGGAAACTGCCGCCAAGTTTTTGCAATCGGGGAAAACGCGCGGTGAGTTTGTGGAAAAGGTCGAGCGCCCATTGGTTGTTGCGCGCCAGAATGTACAGCAGAACGAAACCTGCCAGCACCACCGACCCGACGATGACGCCTCCGCGTTCGCTCCCCTCCGCGCCGACCACGAACGGGATGACCGAAACAAAAATGATCGCCGTGTAGATCAAGTCCATCGTGCGTTCGATGACGATGGTGGGCAAAATCTCCATGAAGGTCAGCGGAGATTTTCGGCTGAGTAAAAATGCGCGTCCAATTTCACCAAGGCGGAACGGGAGGAAATTGTTGAGCAGGTATCCTTCGCCGACCGTCCAGAACACATCGCTGTAAGAGGCGCGGTTCCGCAACAAGGTTCGCCACACTTGCGCGCGTACTCCCATCCACACAAAGCCGATGAACAATGCGATGGTGAGGTAAACATAATTCGCGTTGCGCAGCGCCTCGACCATTTCGCCCAGGTCAACGAAGTAGAGGATCGCGGCGATCAGCAGGACACTGACGATCGCTCCGGGCAACCAGCGTTTTGCATCTTTCATATTGAATCCTTTTTGCCACAAAGGGTCACGAAGGTACACAAAGGTTTAAAGACCCTTTCCTTGTTGACCCTTTGTGACCCTTCGTGGTTGATTTCTTATTCCTCATTCAATTTCAACACCGCCATGAACGCGTCCTGCGGAATTTCGACGTTGCCGACCATCTTCAAACGCTTCTTGCCCTTCTTCTGTTTCTCGAGCAATTTCTTCTTGCGCGTGATGTCGCCGCCGTAACATTTCGCCAGCACATCCTTGCGCGTGGCTTTGACGTTGGCGCGCGAGATGATTCGCCCGCCCGCCGAGG
>CAYPCK010000005.1:0-16746 GCA_964409185.1 uncultured Anaerolinea sp.
GCGCTGCGCGAGGGAAATAAAGCCAAAGCCCGCGAACTACTCACGGGTTTGCTCAAGAACGACCAGGGGAATGCAACCTACTGGGTATGGATGAGCGCCACGGTGGATACCACCAAGGAGCGCATCTATTGCCTGCAGACCGCCTTCAAGCTTGACCCCGAAAACGCCACCGCCAAACGCGGTTTGATCCTGCTCGGTTCACTGCCGCCGGATGATACAGTCCAGCCGTTCCCGTTGAACCGTCCGCGCGCGTGGGAACAAAAACTTTTGCTGGCGCACGAAAAGCCGAAGCCCAAAGGCTGGGCGGCGGTGCGCGCCAGCCCGGTCTTCCGCCTCGGGGGAATTGCCCTCCTGTTCGCCGTGGTGGCGGGGTTCGTCTATTTTGGATTCATCGTCCCCGCGCAACGGCAGGCGCGTCCTCCCACATCCACGCCAGGTCCCTCACCGACGTGGACGTTCACGCCCACGTCGATCAATTCCACCGGTCAGCCGGATGCCGCCGGCACGCCGTTCCCTTTCTCTGAATTGCTCGAAGCGCCGTATACCCCCACAGCCTTATACGTCAACACGCCGCGCTCGCCGCTCACGCTGGATATTTACAGTCGCTTCACCAACGCCTTCGAAAGCGGGAACTGGGACGAAGCCATCACCACCATGCAGGAGATCGCGCGCCTCGAACCCGACTATGCCGACCCGTACTATTACATCGGCGAGGCGTATCGCTTCAAAGGCGACATGGCAAGCGCGATCGACGCCTACAACTTCGCGCTTCAAAAGGACGTGGAGTTTGGTCCGGCCTACGTCGGCTTGGCGCGGGCGCGCATTCACATTGACCCCGGCGCGAACACCGAACCGTTGCTCGAAGAAGCCATTCGCTTCGACCCGAACTTCGGCGAAGCCTACCTCGAACGCGCCCGCGTGCGCCTGCGCGACAACAACATCGCCGGCGCGATCTCGGACCTGGGCACCGCCGACCGCCTCCTGCCGAATTCCCCGCTGGTGTATTACACGCTCGCGCTGGCGCGTCAACGCGAAGGGGAGTTCGAGCTTGCGCTCACCACCGCCCTGCGCGCCAACCAACTCGATGTGACGTACATGCCGACGTATCTCCTGCTGGGTCAATTGTACGAAGCGACCGGCAACCCCGCCGATGCAGTGCGCGCGCTCGATATCTACCTGAAATACAACGAAGGCGATGCGGATGCCTTCATGCTGCTCGGCAGGATGCAATTCGCCGCTGGCGAATACGAAGAGGCCATCCGCACGGTGAACCGCGTGCTCGGCATTGATCGCAACCGGCGCGAAGCGTACCTGTATCGCTTTTATGCGAACACGGAACTCGGAAACGGCGCTGCCGCCGACGAAGACCTCGACCGCCTGCTCGTGTATTACCCCGACCTGTTCGAGTTCCACATCGCGCTCACCCGCGTGCATCTCATCCAAGACCGCAACGGGAGCGCGTTGCAGATCGTGCAAAAAGCCGAAGGGCTCGCGGAATCAGACGAGCAACTGGCGCTCGCGTATTTCTGGACGGGCGTAGTGTACGAAGAACGCGAAGAACTCGACAAAGCCGCGGACTACTGGCAATTGTTGTTGGATTTACCCGAAGACGCCAGCACCGAGGAACAGCGGTCAATCGCGGAGGAACACCTGCTTGATATCCGCACGTTGACCCCGGCGCCCACCGTGACAAAGACACGAACCCCGACCGCGACCAAGCCGGTCACCCCCACGCGGACTCCCACCCCAACGCGCACACCAAGTCCTACGCCGACGAAGTGAAAAGAAAAGCGACTGAGTGATCAGTCGCTTTTTGATTCTTTCCCAAACCTCTGCCGGTCCTCCTCGCAGGGACATAACGCGCGCAAGTAGTGCCAGTTGTAAATGCCGTAATCGTGACCGTCCTCCCAAACGAGAGTCAACGCGTAGGAACCGGTCTTCACCACGTTTGCCAGCCGCGTGGACGGAGACTCCGCCATCTTTAAAATGAACACACTCGGGTCGGGTTCGGGCTTCATGTTCTCGTGCCCGCCGCGGCACGAGGCGCACGGACACGCCGCGCGCAACAGGTCGAACGGGTAGACGCTGGTATGCGCGTCGTTCCACGCGATGGTGAGTTCGCGGGTCTTTTTGTTGACGGTGATGTTGGTGGGTCGTTCGGTCATACATACTCCATGTTGAACCGCCAAGCCCGCGAAGAACGCAAAGAATCTTTCATCTTTCTTCGCGATCATTGCGCTCTTCGCGGTGTATCCCTCAGGGCGATGGGATATAACTCAAGAAATCCGCCGCCGCCCAGCCGGTGCGTGTTTCATCGTACGGCGCGACGAGATACCACCACACGTACCCGTCCAGCACAACCGGGCCATCCTGCACGATGAAGACTTCGGAGTCGAACCCCAGGAAGGCGGATTCACTGTTCAAGCCCTTCTCCGAGCGGATGCGCAACCCTTCGCCGTCGGTGCCGCTGATCTGCACATAGTTGCCGATGGCGATGCCGGTCGGCACAGGCGTGGGGGCGAAGGGATCGATGGTCGGCGTGGGCGGCGCGTTGGAGGTCACCGTGGGGGCGGCGATCACGGTCAGGTTGGCGGGGGCAAACCCCACGTCCGAAGAGCGAGGCGTGGAATCGAATCCGATGGAGAGGGCGGTGATGAGCAGGAGGAGTCCCGCGATGAGGAACGCGCCGAGAATCACCCGCCGGTTGAGTAGTTGGTTGATGTTCATGTTTCGCTTATCGTAGGGCGACTTTCATCGTCGCCCGTTCATGAATCGCCTCATTTATTTTTCAACAATTCCATCCCGCGCGGCGGCACCAGCAATTTCAACGCGCCGGTCTTGATGTTGATCTCCACTTTTCGCGCCGAACCGCGCGGCTCGCCGTCGGTCTGGATCAGGAACGGCGACTCGGCTTCGATGCGCAGGGAGTGAAACGAAATCTTGCGCGCCGCATCGGATGTGATGTGTTTGCCCGTCATCATGTCGTAGGCATGACGGAGCGCATCGCCGAGATGTTTGCCGCTGAAGAGCCAGATGTCGAGCAAGCCGTCGTCGAGGCAGGCATCGGGCGAAAGTTTCGACAAGCCGCCGAGATAATGGCGGATGTTCGTGGCGACCGCCACGATGTATTGCCCCTCCACTTCATGACCGTCTGCCCACAGGCGCAATTTCACGCCGCGGTATTGCGCGGCTTGCATGAGCGTTTGCGCGGTGAACTCGGGAATGGCAAAGAACTTTTCGAGGCGGATACGCGGCTCGAGCGCGTGGATGGTCATCGCGTCCAAGCCGATACCCGCCCACATCACGAACGAGGTGTCGTTGCATGTGCCCACATCGATGGCGTGGCACGGCGCGTTGGCGAGAGTTCGCGCATTCTTTTTTAGATCCCAAAAATTCGCCATCGTGAACGGACGCAACCCCAGTTCGATGCTCCACACGTTGGCGGTGCCGGCCGGCAGGACGCCGAGCGCGGTCTGCGTGCCGATCAACCCGTTGACGACGTTGCCGATCGTGCCATCGCCGCCGACGGCGAATACCGCCTCTTTTTTCTCGCGTGCGGCTTGCTTCGCCAGTTCGACCGTGTGCGGTCCGCTTTTGGTTTCCGCCGCCTCGGCGCTCCACCCCGCGGATTCCAACGTCTTCACAACGGATTTGATGAACGGCCTGACCGGGAACCTCCCCGCTGCCGGGTTGTAAATGACCACCGCGCTTCGCATGAAATGGATTATACCCGGTCGTCTTTTTAGCCACTGAGTCTCAAAAATGCGGAGAATATTATTTCTCCGTGTCGTCCGCGTCTCTGTACCTGACGTCGAATGTTATAATCTTCGCCATGGAATCCGGCGCGTTACTCAACAAACGCTATCAACTCCTCGAGCCGCTCGGCACGGGCGGCATGTCGAACGTCTATCGCGCCCGCGACCTGATGCTCGAGCGCAGCGTCGCCATCAAGGTCTTGCACGAGAATTATTCCAAAGACCCGGCGTTCCAGGAGCGCTTCAAAATGGAAGCGCGCGCCGCGGCGAACCTTTCGCACCCCAACATCGTCACCGTGCACGACTTCGGCTTCGACTTCGGTCAGCTGTTCATCGTCATGGAATACATCCCCGGCAAGGACCTGAAATCCGTCCTGCGCCAGCGCGGGCGCTTCACCGTCGAGGATGGGATTCCCATCATTGTGCAAGCCTGCGCCGGCATCGGCTACGCTCATCGCGCCGGGCTGGTCCACTGCGATATCAAACCGCACAACATGATCCTCACCCCCGATGCCCGCCTCAAAGTGACCGACTTCGGCATCGCCCGCGCCCTCTCCACCATCCAGCCCGATGAACGCGCCGACGTGGTCTGGGGTTCGCCGCAATATTTCTCGCCCGAGCAAGCCACCGGCGAGGCGCCCTCGCCCTCGTCCGATGTGTACTCGCTGGGCATCGTCCTCTACGAGATTCTCACCGGCGCGCTTCCCTTCAACGCGCCCACCAGCGACGAACTCGCCCGCATGCACCTCGAAGACCAGCCCATCCCCATCAGCGAATACATCCCCGACGTGCCGCAAGCCCTCGAACAGATTGTGCTGAAAGTTTTATCCAAAGAACCTTCCGCGCGCTACCGCACCGCCGACCAACTTGGTCGCGTCCTGCTCAAATTCGGGACTCAACGCGACTCTCCCCCTGCCGCCGCGTTGACGTTAACCCCCGAAGCCGCGACCACCTACCAGCAACCGGAGCCGCCCCCTCCCTTTGTGGAGCCGGTTCAAGCCGCGCCTCAGCCTGCATACACAACCCCGGCATCCGCCTCCCCTGAAATTGACTGGGCGACCATCGGGCTTGCCCTGCTTGCCCTCATCTCCGTCGGCGGGTTGATCCCGTTTTGGATCTACATCTACTTTTTGTATAACCCAAGATAACCCATTGCTCTCGCCGCCGCCTTCGGCGGCGAGACGCCGCCGAGGGCAATATTGAACAAGCCCATCCTCGCCCCCTCCATCCTTGCCGCCGATATGACCCAACTTGGCAGTGAAATTGCCGCCGCCGAATCTGCAGGCGCGGATTGGATCCATGTGGATGTGATGGACGGTCATTTTGTTCCGAACATCACGATGGGACCGTTTATTGTGGAGGCGTGCCGCCGCGTGACGCAACTTCCACTGGACGTTCACTTGATGATCGAGAGGCCGGAGCAACATCTCGAATCATTTGCAAAAGCAGGAGCCAGCGGATTGACAGTCCACGCGGAGACGTGCCCGCATTTGCACCGTACTTTGCAATACATCCAATCGTTGGGATGTCATGCAGGTGTAGCGTTGAATCCGGGCACCGCGATCGGAGCGGTGGAACCTGTTCTCAACATCGCCAACCTCGTTTTGGTCATGAGTGTGAATCCGGGGTTCGGTGGGCAGGAGTTTATTCCTGAGTCTCTGGCACGGCTGGCAGAAATTCGCAAAAAGCTGGATGCGCTGGGTTCCCCGGCATGGCTCGAAGTGGATGGAGGAGTCAGCGAGGAAACTATTTTGCCATTAAAAGAGGCAGGCGCAACTGCTTTTGTCGCAGGAACGTCTGTCTTCAAACACCCGAAGGGGGCGCAGGCGGGAATCAGAGTCTTGCAGGATCAATTACGCAATACGTAATACGCAGTATTTCGTATTGCGCACTGCGTATCCCTTGCGCATGGTCGGCTTAAACAAAAATCACGGCATTACGCCGTGATCCTTGTTTTGAAATCTTCAACCTTACGCGACGGACTTGCTCATCGCCTTGATGCACTTGGTGCACAGCACCTTGTGGACCACGCGCCCTTTTTCCATCACAATCGTTTTCTGCAAATTCGGTTTGAACTTTCGATTGGTGGCGCGTTGGGAGAACGAGCGATTGTGCCCGAAGGATGTGGACTTGCCGCAGTTTGCACACTTAGCCATGACTTGCTGTTTCCTTTCCTTGCTATAATTCCAATTCGTTTGCCCTTTTTGAGGGCACGGCATTTTACCACGTGACTTAATGGCGGGCAAGATGTTAAAATAGAAGAAGTCTGTGTCACTCTGAGTGACACATCGAAGAAGAGGAACCCATGGGCGAAGATAGGACAACACTGGGAGGCATTCACATCTCCCCGAACGCGGTGGCGACGATTGCCCACCAAGCGACGCTCGAATCCTACGGCGTGGTGGGGCTTGCCGCGCGCAACATCGCGGACGGGCTGGTCAAGACCATCACGCGCGACCCCTCGCGCGGCATCACTGTGAAATACAACGGCGAAGATATTGACATCGAAATCCACGTGATCATCGAATACGGCACGCGCATCAGTAGCGTGGCGGAAAGTGTGGCGAACACAGTCCGATTTCATGTGGAGAAAGCGCTGGGCTTGAAAGTGAACCGGGTGAACGTGCATGTGGCGGGACTGCGCGTGAGCAGCACCGACTAGCACGGATCAGACCAACGTAGAGGAGAGAATCACCATGGCTGTGGATACGGAGCGAGTCGAAAGACTCCGCAGAAAAACCATCAATGGGCAATCCATGAAGCGGCTGGTGGAGGCGGGGCTGACCTGGCTGCGGGTGAACCAGCAGACCGTTAACGCGCTGAACGTGTTCCCGGTCCCCGACGGCGATACTGGCACGAACATGTTACTGACGATGCAATCGGCATGGAACGAGATCAAGGAATCTGGTCACCGCAAGGTTAGTGATATGGCAGGGCTGGTGGCAAAGGGCGCATTGATGGGCGCGCGCGGCAACTCGGGGGTGATCCTTTCGCAGTTGTGGCGCGGCTTTGCTCGCGGCGTGCAAGGGCGAGAAACGCTCGACGGTGAATCGCTGGCGCGCGGGTTTGCCGAAGCGCGCGATACCGCCTACAAGGGCGTGGTCAAGCCGGTGGAGGGGACGATCCTCACCGTCGCCCGTGGAGTCGCCGACGCGACCGAAGCCGCTTTACAGTCCACGAATGATGCGATCTCGATCCTCGAAGTGGCGGTGCGCGCGGCGGATGAAGCCGTCCAACGGACTCCCGATCTATTGCCCATCCTGAAGCAGGCGGGAGTGGTTGATTCCGGCGGCAAGGGATTCTTCTTCATCCTCGAGGGCATGTTGCGGCACGTGTACGGCGAGTCGCTCGAAACGCCGCTCATGAGTGTGCAACCGATCTCGGCGATGAATTTGCAGGATGCGCTCGAGGTGGTGGAAGAGGGGCAGGATTACGAAGTGGTGGTGGACTTCATGCCGCCGAATAACTTCGACCTGCAACAATTTTACGGGCGGCTCGAGGAGATGGGCACGTCCATTCAGGTGGGCGAGGGCGAGGGCATGTATCGCATGCACATCCATGTGCCGCTCGAAAAACGCTACGAACCGATCGATTACATCATGGGGCTGGGCACGATCACCAAAGTGGCGATGGAAAATTTGCTCGCCCAAATGGACGACATTCAAAAAAGCAAAACGCACAGCGTTTCGTTTGCGACAGTTGAGCCGGGTCAGATCGCCGTTGTGGTTGTCTCACCGGGCGCCGGCTTGAGCCGCATCTTCGCCAGCCTCGGTGTTGCGGCAGTGGTCGAGGGCGGGCAGACCATGAACCCCTCCACGCAGGATATTCTGAAATCGTTCGAAGACCTGCCCACCGATAAGGTCATCATCCTGCCGAACAACAAGAACATCGTGATGGCGGCGAACCAAGCCAAAGAAGTGACAGTGAAACAGGTGGCGGTGGTGCCGACGCGCACCGTCCCGCAGGGACTCGCCGCCATGCTCTCGCTGCAACCCGACGGGGAACTTGATTCGGTCGCGGAAAAGATGGCCAAAGCCGCCGGCGCGGTGATCACCGGCGAGATCACCATCGCCACCCGCAGTGTGGAGATCGACGGCGTGCAGTGCGAGGACGGACAGGTGATCGCCCTGCTCGATGGCAAACTGATTGCCGCGGCATATTCGGTGGAGGAAGCCTGCGCCCTGTTCCTCGGCAAAGCCAAAGCCGCGGAGCACGAACTCATCACGTTCTACTACGGTCAGGAAATGTCTCATGCCGAAGCGAACCGCATCGCAGACACGGTGCGCGAGAAATACCGCGAACAGGAGATCGAAGTGCAGGAGGGCGGACAGCCGCACTACCAGTTCATTATTTCGGTGGAATGAATTTCATGGCAAATGATGCAAACCCTCAGCCATGAATTTCACGAATTCGCGCGAATTTTTAAACAATTCGTGAAATTCGCGGCGAAGAATCTTTCCAACCTTACTTGAATCTTGCCTAAAACGGGTAGCCAACGTTAAATGCCCCCCACTCCCAACTTTCAGAATTACAACCTCGCTGTCGTCGTTCCCTGCTACCGCGTGGAGCGGGAGATTCGATCGGTCTTGCGCGAGATTCCAAACTACATCAAACAAATCATCGTTGTGGATGACGCTTCGCCCGATTCCACCTCCGAGGCAGTCACCGCCTTAGCACAAAAAAACAAACGCATCACGTTGATACGGCACGAGAAGAATCAGGGCGTGGGCGGCGCCATGCTGAGCGGTTTCCGCAAAGCACTCGAACTCGGCGCGCAGGTTGTCGTCAAAGTGGACGGGGACGGGCAGATGGATACCTCGCGGATGCCCGAATTGATCGCGCCGTTGATCCGGGGCCAGGCGGATTACGCCAAAGGCAACCGCTTCCGCGATTTTGTCTCGCTCCAACAAATGCCTCTCATTCGCCGCGTGGGGAATATGGGGCTGGCGTTCCTCTCCAAAGCCGCCACCGGCTACTGGACCCTGTTCGACCCCACCAACGGATTCGTTGCCATCCGCGCCGAAGTTCTTGTGCAATTGCCTTTCGAGCGAATTGATCGTTCGTATTACTTCGAAACCTCGATGCTGGCAAACCTGTATCTGCTGGACGCGTTCGTGCTGGATGTTCCCATTCCGGCTCGATACCGCAGCGAAGTTTCGAACATGCTGATCCATCGTATCCTCTTTCAGTTCCCGTTCAAGCTGATTGAGACGCTCATCAAACGCCTCCTATTGAAAAATTTCATCTATGATTTTTCGATGGCAAGCATCTACACACTCACTGGCTTGCCATTGCTCGTCTTTGGCTTGACCTTCGGCATCACCAAATGGATTCAATATGCTGACCTCGGTATCCCCGCGCCCACCGGAACGGTGATGCTCCCGACGCTTTCGGTCCTGCTGGGGATACAATTCCTTTTGTCCGCCATCGAGATCGACCTGCGCTCCGTGCCGAAGGAACCGCTATCGCCGCCTTTGTAGGATGTTGAGCGCGCCAAACTCAGGCATAAAAAAAGGGCTGACGTATCGTCAGCCCTTTGGATTCTGGATTCAGATACAATTACAGCCAAAGGAGACAAGATGACGAAAACCCTGCGCGTCAATCCGGACCGTATGCTTGATTCCTTTACCCGGCTCGCCTCCATCGGGGCGACGCGGGATGGCGGCGTGAATCGTCCAAGCCTCAGCGAGGCTCACCTTGAGGCGCGGAAATGGTACCGTGAGGAGATCGAACGCGCCGGCTTCGAGTTCCGCACCGACGGCGCAGGCAATCATTCGGCAACCTTAAACTTTCAACCTGCCAACTTTCCAACATTGATTCTCGGCTCCCACCTCGACTCGGTCCCCAACGGAGGACGCTTCGACGGCGCGCTGGGCGTGGTCGCGGCGTTCGAGGTGTTGCAAACGATTCGGGAAAGCGGAATCAAACTCAATGTGAATCTCGAAGCGATGGATTTCACCGACGAAGAAGGCACGTTGGTCGGCCTGCTCGGCAGTGCGGCGATTGCCGGTCACCTTCGTCCGCAGGATTTGCAGTCCCCGCGCGGCGGGCGGGACAATTTGGTCGAGGGGATGAAGCGCGCGGGCTTATCGGATGAAAGTTTGTTGAGCGCGGCGCGACCAAAGGAGTCGTTTGCGGGATATTTGGAATTGCACATCGAGCAGGGCAAGCGCCTCGAACAGAGTGGAATCAACATCGGCATCGTTTCGGCGATTGTTGGCATTGGGTCGTATCGCCTGTCGTTCATTGGTCGCGCGGACCATGCCGGCACGACAACAATGGAAGATAGACTCGATGCCTCGCTGGGCGCGTGCGCGTTCGCGCTTGCCGCGCGCGAATTGGCGATGAACGATTTCGCAGGCGGCGTGGTCAACACCGGCAAAATGGATTTTGCGCCGGGCGCGTTCAACATCGTCCCTGCGCGGGTGGAGGTGGCTCTCGAATTTCGGTCACCCACGCAAACAGATTTCGACGCGATGGACGTCGCTTTGATCGCATTAGCAAAAGAGCAAGCCGCGCGGTTTGGCTTGGGGCTGAACATCGAGTTTCTCGGCAAGCACTCGCCCACGCCGACGAGCGAAACCGCACAAAACGCATTTGCCTCTGCCTGTGACGATTTGAAGTTGACTCATTTACCCCTGACCTCTGGCGCGGGTCACGACGCGCAATCGCTGGCGGGTTTATGCCCCGTTGGCATGATCTTTGTCCCTTCGGCGGACGGAGCCAGCCATTCGCCGCGCGAATTCACCGAATGGGAAGATTGCGTCAACGGCGCGAATGTGTTGCTCCACGCCGCGATGAAAATGGCAGGGTACAATTGAAAAATTCTTAAACACAAAGGACACTACGGTCACGAAGGTTGAAAGACTTAAGGCTTAATTGCCTTTCCCCTTTGTGTACTTCGTGTCCTTCGTGGTAAAAGAGTTTTCCCATGAAAAACTTCGACCCGAAATACAACAGCATTCCCAAAACCGAGATCCACATCCACCTCGAAGGCGCGATCCGCACGCAGACGATCATTGATATTGCCCAAGAGTACAACTTGAAACTGCCTTCGTATGAAGCCGGCGAATTGGATAAGCATGTCAAAGTGTACGATCAATTGCGGGATTTGGAAACCGTGTTGAAGGCATTTGGTATTTTTCAGAACAGCATCGCCTCGCCACAAGTCGTCGAGCGCATCGCGTGGGAGTTGTTCGAGGATTCGGCAAAACAAAATATCAGATTGTTTGAAGTCCGATTCTCGCCGGATTGGGCATTCAGCGGACACAACGTGGATTGGGACGCCTGCCTCGAGGGTTTGCTCCGCGCGAAAGCCCGCGCCGAACAGGAATTCGACATGGCGATCGGTTACATCGCCATCACCTCACGAAGCATGGGACCCGAATCCTGCGTTAAAACTGTGGATTGGGCGATTCGCCATAAGGAACACATCCCTGCGATTGACCTCGCCGATAGCGAGCGGGATTTCCCGCTTCGAGAGTTTGTCCCCTCGATCATGAAAGCTAAAGCGGCGGGCTTGAAATTGACCATTCACACGGGCGAAGATACCCCTGCTTCCTTTGTGAAAGAAGCGATCGAATTGACCGACCCCGACCGAATCGGTCATGGGATACATTCGATTGAAGATATGAGCGTTGTAGAATTGATCAAAGAACGCGGCATCACGCTCGAGGTCAACCCATGGAGCAATTACCTGACCAACTCGGTGCGCACCATCGAGGAGCATCCGCTCAAGAAACTTTTTGATCTTGGCGTGAAGGTGACGATCAATTCGGACGACCCCGAAGTACTTGAAACGAATCTCAACAACGAGTATCACATCGCGCACGAGGTGCTCGGCATGAGCATGGACGAGATCGCAACCTGTAACCGCAACGCCTATGAAGCGTCTTTTATTCCCGAAACCGAGAAGCGGCGCGTCTGGGAAAAATACTTTCAGTAACCGCGCGTTTCGAAAACGACCCAACATCAACCGAGGAGAATGAGTTCATGGACCCCACCACATTGTTAGGCATCGGCATTCCCGCGCTCACGTTTGGCATCATCTGCCTGAGCGTGATCTGTTCGCTGGCGATCACCGGCGGGGTGATCTATTTGGTCATGCGCATGTATGCCAACCAGCGCAAGCGCGCCGAGGAATTGATGAAGGTCGGCACCCAGGGCGAAGCCACCGTGCTCGCCTTGCAGGATACCGGCATGTTCATCAACAACAACCCGCGCGTCACCCTGCAACTCGAAATTCGCCTGCCGACCATCGCCCCGTATCAACTCACCAAGACGATGACCGTCCCGCTCATCCGCCTCTCGCAAGTGCAGACCGGCTCGGTGGTGCAGGTGATGGTGGATATGTCCGACCCGACCAACCCGGATAAAGTCGGGTTGCTGTTGAAGTAGACGTGCGCGCGCGTTTCCCCGTAACCGTTCAATTATTTTTCTTTCGCGAACATCAAATCCTGTTGTTGCGCCGCTTCAACACGGGGTTTCGCGACGGCGAGTACACTGTCCCCGCCGGGCATATTGACGGCGGGGAGGATATCATGGTCGCCGCCGTGCGCGAGGCGAAGGAAGAGGCGGGCGTGGATGTCGCGGTCAACGATCTGACCTTTTCCACGGTGATGCATCGCATCGAAGACGAAGAACGCATTGATTTCTTTTTCCTCGTGCAGGCGTGGACGGGCGAAGCGTACAATGCCGAGCCGGAGAAGTGTGACGACCTGCAATGGTTTGATTTGAACCGCCTCCCGGAGAATACCGTACCGTATGTCCGTCAGGCGATCGGAAACCATCACGCCGGGGTCGCCTTCGATGAATATCGCGGAGAACGCGTCTAATCGTCCCTGCGGCGGCGGTGGTAGATCCCCTTGTGTTTGTACATTTCATCGTCGGCGATGCTGATGAACTTCAACAGCGGAGCTCCCGGCGCGCTTGTGGACGCGCCGATCGAAAGACTTAGTTCCGGTTCGCGGTAATACTTGTTGTTCATCATCACCAGCGATTCCACGCGCTCGACCATTTCCCTTGCCTTTTGTTCGTCGGCATCGGGCATGATGAGGATGAACTCGTCGCCGCCAATGCGCGCCGCGATCGTCCCCTCTTCGATGCTGGCTTTCAATACCTCCGCCGTACGGCGAATTAATTTGTCGCCGGCATGATGTCCCATCGTATCGTTCGTCGATTTCAACCCGTTCAAATCAACGATGATAAAACTGACCGGGTCCCTGCGGTTCGCTTCGAGGTTTTGCAGTGTCTCTTCAAAGAACGCGCGGTTGTACAAACCGGTCATCACGTCGTGCGTGCCGAGATAGCGCAGGTATTCCTCGGCTTTTTTACGCGCGGTCACATCCTGCAGCGCCACTAGCACCCAGTCGAAATCTGTTTCATGCCCGGGCATCAATGTCCAGTGTAAATGCACGTTCACGGGTTCGCCCGTCAATGAATAATTGACGCCCTCGCGTTCGTAGTAGGTTATGCCGTTCCACATGTCCACAAGTTCGCTCGCAAAGTGGACGCCCATTTCATCGCGAAAGACCTTGTCGAGATGCGCAAGCAGGGTTTCCTTGTCCTTGGCTTTGAACAGGCTGAGCGTTTTTTGGTTGACGTCGAGGACGCGGATCATGCCCATGAAATGCGTCACTGCTTCAGGATGGGAAGCGAAATGCGATTTCAGATCCGTAACGCCCTGCGCGCGCAACGCGTTGAATTCCCTTTTGATCGCCGCATAGTCCTCCTCCCACAGCGAGATCGGCGCGTATTCGAATAAATTGCGGAATCGTTTTTCCGCCTGCTTCAGCGCCGTGATGTTTTCGATGGATACCAGTACACATTCCCAATTGGCTTCGCACTCGGGCAAAATGCGCCAATGCAAACGGATGTGCAGCGCTTCGCCGTCCAGCCGATAGTTGACCCCGTCTCCCGACCAGCTGACCTCGCCGTTCCACAATGCCAGCAACTCCGCGCGCCAGTGCGCGCGCATCTCATCGCGGAAAATTTTATTCAGGTTGGCGAGTAATTCCTTTTCAGACGTTGCGCCGAACAGGTTTATGGTTTCGCGGTTGACGTGAGTTACTTTGATCAGCGAAAGCGTTGTATCAATTTCTTCAGGATGTTCATTCAAAAATGCGCCCAAATCCACGACCCCGCTCGCGCGCAATGTCTCGAGGAATTTTTTTATGCCGCTGTAATCCTCCTCCCAAAGCGAAATGGGCGCGTATTCAAAGAGACTGTCGAAATGATTCCCATGCGGCATGGGCATAACTCTCCTTCGTATGCCCGATTATACAGCGGTCATGAAAATCGCTTGCCTACACTTCTGAAAGAAGATAAGATATTCGCGTGGGCTTATTACTTTTGGAAGGCGGCGCGGAATTCGGCGGGCGGATGCGCGACCCCGATCTGCGCGCCCTTGAACTCGCCGGCGGATTCAACGCCCCGCTTCGCATCCTCCCTACGGCTGCCGCGCCGGACCGCAACCACGTCCGCGCGGGAGGCAACGGCGTTCGCTGGTTCAAGTCGCTCGGCGCGCGGGACGTCGAGTCCGCGCAAGTGATCGACAAAGCCGGCGCGAACGACGAGGCGATTGCGAAGTCTTTGCGCGAGGCGAAGTTGATCTATATGCTCGGCGGCTTCACGCATTATCTCGGTCAGACATTGAAGGACAGCCTTGCATGGAAAGCCGCGCTGGAGGCATATCGAAACGGCGCGGTCATTGCAGGCTCCAGCGCGGGGGCGATGGTGATGTGCGAGTTTTATTTTGACCCTTACGAGCAGAAAATCCACGAGGGGTTAAATCTTGTGAGCAATTCGCTTGTCCTGCCGCATCACAACACGTTCGGTAAAACGTGGGCGTCTTCGCTCTTGAAGCAAATCCCCAATGTAACTTTGATCGGCATTGACGAGCAGACCGGCATGTTGAACGACGGCGAAAACGGGATGTGGAACGTCTACGGCGCAGGGGAGGCGGTGTTGTATCGTGATGGGCGCGTGGAAATATACAAGACGGGAATGTCATTTTCGGTTTAGAATTAAGACGACAGTCACGTTGGAAGCGACTGTCACCTTCTAATAACTCACTTTACACGCGTCTGCGTATTCCTCGCGTTTTGACCGCCGACGGTGGACCGCTGTACTTGTTCTTGAGTCGGTCGTCCGCGGTCAGCGGTCAAATTGGACTGGAAGCCGGGCTGAAAGGCATAAGCTGCGTAAGGTGGGTTAATAATTATGTTCGATCTTTCCTCCGCACGTTTTGCATTTCTCGACCTTGAAACCACCGGGCTTTCCCCGTGGTTTGGCGACCGCGTCTGCGAGGTGGGGATCGTCGTCACGGAGGGCAAGCGCATCAAGGAGCAATATCAAACGCTGGTGAATCCCGAACGTCCGCTTTCGGTGGGGGCGATGAGTACGAACGGGCTGACGGACGAGGAACTGTCCGGGGCGCCGCGCTTTGCTGAGGCGGGTGAATCAATTATCAATTTGGTGAGTGACGCGGTGGTCGTCTGTCACAACGCGAAGTTCGATCTGCAATTCCTCGATAGCGAGTTCAAGCGTCTCGGGCGCGACATCCAAATCCCGAATTTGATTGACACGCTCATGCTGGCGCGGCAGTATTACGAGATGCCGTCGTACAGCCTGCAATTCATCGCGGACTCGTTCCATTTGCCGATCACGGTGAAGCATCGCGCGCTGGACGGCGCGCTGGCGGCGCGGGGAATCTTCTTTGCGATGATGGAGCAGATGAAAGAGTTCAACAAGCCGCTCGAGGATTTCATCGGCATTTACAACTCGCCCGCGTGGCCCAACGAAGGAATCGAACTGCCGACCGAACTGGGCGAGGCGATCTACAGCAACAAGCGCATGTTCATCCGTTACGTGGATGGCGACGGCGGCGAGACCGAACGCTGGATCACGCCGAAGCAGGTGATGGGCTTGAAGGATTATGTTTACCTGCAGGCGTATTGCCACTTGCGGAACGACGAGCGCAGTTTTCGATTGGATCGGATTACCGAAGTGAGGGTCGAGGAGTAATGTTCGAATTCACCGAAGCGGATTTGAAAGCCAATCGGCGAGGACTCCTCACGCAAAGCCAGCGCGAGTTGTTGCGAATGACCGCGCGCGGCGTCCGCGCCTCTTCGATGACGAGCGTGTACGTCATCGTCGGGTTTATGATTTTCGGGATGTGTCTCATCCTTGCCTTGTACCTGCAAAATGAAGATACGCGTGCGGCGTTATTTTCCAACCCGTTGAATTTGCTGGTCTTCCCTGCGATCGTTCTCGTGATTGCCGTGATTTTGATTTTCGTCATCCTGCTGGCGCGCTGGGTTTCCAATCGCCTGCTCAACGCGCAACTTCAGGTGGCGGAGGGAAAAATCCGCCTCGATCAAGAATACAGCGCCAACGCGGGGTTCACCAGTTATTACGTCTACGTGGGCAGGAAGCGCTTCGGCTTGGCGGACGATATGAGTCACACGTTCATGGAACGGGGAGAAGTATCGCGTGTACTACGTCAAGGCGAGCGCGTATGAGTTGATCATGTCGTATGAGAGGGCGGAAGGGTCAAAGCCCCAGATTTCTTGACATCAGATACGATGTGGTATATGACGCCATTTGAGGTCGTATGTCACGCTATGCATTAAGTCTCCCCCAGCAATTGAAGAAAGAAGCCGAGGAGTGGGCGGCGCGGCAGGGCGTTTCACTCAACCAGTTCATTTTGTGGGCTGTCGCTGAAAAGCTTGGTTCGCTCCGCGCCAATGTGGATGACCCGAACTTTCCGCGCGTCACCTACCGACGCGGCACCTCCCATCGCCCGACGGCTGTTCTCAGCGGAACAGGGATTCGCGTACAAACCATCGTGACCGCCACGGGCAAGTGGAAATTATCTCCCGCCGAAATTGCTGACCAATTCAATATTTCCGAAGCGCAGGTGAGAGAAGCACAGGCGTTTTACAAAGCCCATAAAGAGGAAATCGATTCGGATATTGAATCCGAGTCGGCG
>CAYPCK010000006.1:0-16527 GCA_964409185.1 uncultured Anaerolinea sp.
ACGCTACTGAGTTTGGGTGAGGTCTGATTATCCATCGGCGAGGGCGAGTTTACCACGCCCTTGGGCGAACGGGGAAATACAGGCGAGGCGCGTAAACCCGTGCCAGCCGTTTTGATAGGAGAAGTGAACCATCCGCGCCATGTAACTTTTTTACCAGTTCCTCGACTAGTAGATTAAACCTGTACGATATAGAAAATCGTCGCCCTGTACTCGCATGGCAAAATTCCCGCGAGTGGATCTGCTTCCAAAAAGTCGCAAGAATCAATACTCAAATTGAAAATGTTAATTCATAATCTCATTGCCAGGCAAGTCGATTCACGGCCGGATAAAGTCGCCATAATCAGCGGAAAAGAATCGCTGACTTATCGGGAGATGATCGAACGGGCAAATCAACTTGCTCGCCTCCTGCGCGATGAAGGGGTGCAACGAGGGCGTCTCGTCGCGATCTGCCTGCCTCGGTCCACTGAAATGGTTATAGCGATCTTGGGCTCGCTGATCGCCGGAGGGGCGTACGTCCCGATTGACCCTGCCTACCCTGCCGAGCGGATTCGAGCGATACTCGCAGATGCAAATCCGATATGTTTAATTACCAGCTCTGCCATCGTAGGGCAGTTGCCCGCGCTTTCCGCTAAATATCTTCCGCTGGATGTCCTCTCGAGCAGAATCTCACGTCTGTCGTCGGAAGGTCATGCAACCGTTATCTCTCACGACGCTCTTGCCTATGTAATTTACACATCCGGCTCCACTGGCGCGCCGAAAGGCGTGATGGTTTCCCACGGAAGTTTAACCTCGTTCGTGCGAATTTCCCGGTCAGTTTTGAATGTATCCGCCGAGGATGTGTATTTGCAAAGCGCTTCGATTTCTTATGCAGTCGCGATCAGACAGATCATGGTGCCGCTCTCGCGCGGCGCTTCGCTGGTGATCGCATCCAACGAACAGATTCGCGACCCGCTGGACTTGTTCGAAGAGATCAAGCGGACGCGGGTGACATTAATGGATGTCGTTCCATCGTATTGGAGGGCAATTACACACCGTCTGCGGGATTTGCCGGAAACAGCGCGCCACAACCTGTTGGATAACAACCTGCGCCGCATTGTTTGTGTGGGAGAGGCGTTGCCGTTCGAAATTCCACAGGAGTGGGCGCGTACAACGAAGCATCCCGCCCGCCTGGTCAATATCTTTGGCCAAACCGAAACAACGGGCATCGTGTCCGCGTATCCGATTCCTCCTGATCCCGACAATCAATTTACAGGTATCGTGCCGATCGGAACTGCGATAGCGGAGACCTCTCTTTATATTTTGGATGAACACCAACGTCCGGTTCCGGCAGGTCATTTTGGCGAATTATGTATTAGCAATCCATGCCTGGCGGAGGGATACCTGAATCAAGACAGCCTGACAGAGCAAAAATTCATCCCCAATCCCTTTCAGGATGGTTGGAATACCCGCCTCTACCGGACGGGCGACCTGGCGCGCCTGCGCGAGGATGGCAACCTTGAATTTCTCGGTCGCGGGGATATGCAGGTAAAGATTCGAGGTCAGCGCCTCGAGTTGGAGGAAGTGGAGTCTGTCTTGCGAAAATTCACAACAATAGACGACTGCGCCGTCGTTTTAGGCGAGGATTCATCCGGCGATTCGTTCCTGGCGGCGTACATCGTAACCGCGAACCCGCCGCTCGATATTCCAAAGATAAAACAACATTGCCGCCAATTTTTGGCGGAATTTATGGTCCCATCCACGTTTACTTATTTGGATAAATTACCGCTTTCGCCCAACGGCAAATTGGATCGCCGCGCTCTTGCGAATTTGACGCATAGGGAGATATCGGAAGGGGCTTCAAATTCAAGCGCTCCGCGCGATGAGGTCGAGGAAATCCTGCTTCGAATCTGGGGCGATCTCCTGCCTAACAAACACCCGGGTATCCATGACGGGTTTTTCGATCTTGGCGGGCATTCCTTGTCAGCCGTCAGGATGTTTGCTCGAATTGAGCAGGAGTTCGGCAAACGTCTCCCGATCACAACGTTATTCTACGCAACGACGATCGCTCAACTGGCGGATATCCTGCGGCGATCCGAGCGAGACTCGATTCGAAGTCCGATTGTGGTCCCGATCCGCAAAGCCGGCAACAAACCCATTTTATTCGGCGTGCATGGGGTGGAGGGAGGGGTGTTGTTTTGGCGGAGCATCGTCAACCATCTGCCTTCCGACCAACCCTTTTATGCCATTCAAGCGCAAGGAGTGGACGGCGTCACCCCTGCTCTCGAATCCATCGAGGATATGGCTTCGTTGTACATCCGTGAAATACAATCCATTCAACCGAGCGGTCCTTATTATTTATGCGGATATTCAATGGGGGGCGAAATCATATATGAAATGGCTCAACAACTTTCACGGATAGGGCAATCGGTTGGAATTCTTCTGATGCTCGATACGCGGAATCCGATACGGCTGGCGCGATTTGCGTCCTACGGCATGCTGGCAGATCCACCGGCCATGTCGCGGGATAAGCGGGCCAATTCGAGGAAGGCTAGCCTTTGGCGGCGGTTGAACTGGCATGCCGGGCGTCTGTTGCGGCTGAGCGTTTATGAAAGGGGTGGTTACGTCTGGTTATTGCTGAGGACCGGATTGGAGCGCTTCGTTATCCTCAACCTTGTAAAAATTTTCCATGCCGCGCAGATGCGTGTGCCAGACGCTCTATTGGCAGTGTATTTGCGAACGATACACCGCAAGGCATTGCACTCGTACGTTCCCAAGCCGTATGCCGGGAATTTGATTATTTTTCGTTCGACTGAAACAGAGATGGATGGGTCGGATGACAGCCCATTGAGTTGGAAGGCTCTGGCGCGCGAAGGGATCGAAATACACCGCTTCGAGGCGGACCACAACATCGTGTCCGAACGATTTGCGCCTGACGTGGCGGTCAAATTGCACGAATGTCTCACCCGTGCAAAAGGCTAGTATTTGTTCAGCGATTTGGCGGGGGCGCGGCTCCGCACACTGTTGCTAATCCATATCCTGACGGAGATCGCCGCTATCCAGCGTATGGAGCAGGTCCGGTCTTTCAGAGAGGACATCAATCAAGCCGTGGGTGAGTTCCGCCATCATGGGCGCGAGCGGAACCTGCACCGGCGGAGTGATTCGCCGGGGGGTCGGCGGGCATGTTAAGCGCGGTTTATCCGCGTCTTCCGATTGTCTGCGGGTTATGCGCGGATCGTTGGTCAGTGTACCGACGAAGTAGCCCATGACCGAGTAGACATCCCGTTGCGGAGTGACCCAGCCGATATATTCGCCGGCGCGATTGAAGATGTAAGGGTAGACGAGGTAGGCATCTGCCTCGCCCTGGGTATTGTAGATTGGTATGATGCGGGTTTGAACTTGTGTTGCCATGGTGCTATTCTACGTCATTATATGTCCAATAGCGGTTTATGAAGTAATTCCAGAGCATTACAATTCCGATAGCAATGGCAAGGGTGGCGTTTTTTGCCAGCGTTTCCGGCGTAAGGGCGGGGAGGATGCCGAGGGAGGCGAACAAGCCCTCCATGGGCGGCTCAACATAATGGAGGATCGGGATGCGGATGGCGATCCCCGCCGCGTTGACGACGAAAAACATTCCCAGTTGTTGCAGGATATGCCGGGAACGCGATTCGGGGTAGGTCCAATAGCGGTTGCCGGTGAAGTTGTTGATGACGGCGCAGAGGAACGAGATGGTCCCGGCGTAGACGAGCCGCAGGGCGAACACGCGCGTGAGCAGGTTCATCACGCCGAAATCCACGAGTGAGCCGATGGCGCCGACGGCGGCAAATTTCAGAAAACGAGTCCGTTCGGCGTTGTTGAACGCGGTCATAGCCCCAGTTTTGATTTGAAATACGGAACGGTTTTGCCAATGCCATCCTCGAGCGAGATCTTGGGCTCCCACTGAAGTATGGTGCGGGCGCGGGTGATATCGGGGCGGCGCTGTTGCGGATCGCGCACACTGCGCGCATCCTTGACGTAGGTGATGCCAGCCTGGTTGCCGGTGATGCGGTTGATCGCTTCGGCGAATTCGAGCAGGCTGATCTCGTGCTGGTTGCCAATGTTGACGGGAAGATGTTCGTCTGAGTACAGCAGGCGGACGATGCCGTCAACCAAATCGTCCACGTAACAAAACGAGCGGGTCTGTTTGCCCTCGCCGTACACGGTAAGCGGCTGGTTGAGCAATGCCTGCTTCAGCAGGTTGGGCAGGGCGCGCCCATCTTCGAGATCCATGCGCGGACCGTAGGTGTTGAAAATGCGCACGATACGCGTGTCCACGCCGTGAGCGCGGTGATACGCCATGGTGATTGCTTCGGCGAAGCGCTTGGCTTCATCGTACACGGCGCGCGGGCCGGCGGGGTCGACATTCCCGGTGTAATCCTCGGTTTGCGGATGGACGAGCGGATCGCCGTAGATTTCGCTGGTGGAGGCAAGCAGGAATTTGGCTTTGTGCGCGCGCGCCACACCGAGGCAGTTATGAGTGCCAAGCGCGCCGGCTTTCATGGTTTGAATGGGCAGGTTGAAATATCCCGACGGCGATTGCGGGTTGGGGCTGGCGGGTGAAGCGAAATGAAGCACCGCATCCAACTTGCCGGGCACGAAAATGTAGTTCGAGACATCGTGTTTGTAGAACGAGAATTTTGGATTCCCCATCAGATGGGCTATGTTGCCCGGGTTGCCGGTGACGAAGTTGTCCAGCCCGACGATCTCATGTCCGTCGGCTAGTAACTTGTCGCTCAGGTGCGAGCCGAGAAAGCCTGCGGCTCCGGTGATCAAAATACGCATGCGTTTGTTCCTTTCAATTTTCCCTCACCCTGCTTTCCCCCGCAGGGAGAGGGAGAAGCGGAAGGTTATCTCCAATCGATTTTTGTGACGAGCCCATCGCCGGTGACTTGAAACGCCTGACCGTTGCCGGAATCCACCAGCCAGAGGTTGCCCTGGTAAACGACTGCCAGAAAGTAACCAGCCTGCCCGTCGATGAGACCCGGCGCCCACGCCGGGGCTTGCGGTTCCAGCCCCGGCGCATCGTTCGCAGGGAAAACTGTTCGCCGGTTGGAACCGTCTCTGTCCATGACGATGACTCGATAGCGGCTGGTATCGCTTTGTTCGTTGAAAATGGCTTGCAAAAACGCCACTTGATATTGACGTTCGCGGGCGCTCGCCTGGAGGGGCGAGGCGGTGGGGTAGGCAAACATGCCGGTTTGCCCGGCGATCTCCACCGTGGCGTCGTTTTCGAAGGACGTGGCGTGGATGTCAAAGAGCGGCGAATCTTCAGCGTTCACTAGACTGGATGAAGGCGCATGAGTTACATAGTACAGTGTCTTTCCATCGGCGCCCCACGAAAGGGATGGAAGCCAAGCCCAATCGCTATGAGTATTGAAGGGCGTGATATCAAGCAGGGGTTTGATGTATTTCTGGTCTATATCCACCAAGCCGACGCCGTCGGGGCGGGCGTAGGCAAGTTTGCCGTCGGCGGAAAAGGCGAAGGTCATGCCCCACCAGCCGTACACGCCGCCGGCATTCGCATCCAGAATCCGTTTCTTTTCACCGGTGGAAATACTGTACCGCCACAGGTCGTTGTTGGCTTGCCAGCCGGGCGCGGTGGCGCGCGGCTCGACCGTGGTGTAGGCAACGGAACTGGTGCCGGGAATCCAATCGGCAAAGTGGACGACGTTTGTGACGCTGGTGGCGAAGGGTTTACTGCCGGGGTTGGTGCGGACCGCCCAAAGCGTATTGATCTCTTTATCGGCAGGACGAGTGGACTTGCGCGTGTAGATGAGGTAATCGCCGCGCGGCGAGATGCGGAAGATGCGCCCGTCCAGGTCGCCGGTGGTGACGAGCGGAAAACGGTTGGCGGTGGTGGTGTCGATGATCCACGCGTTGCCGCCCGCGATGTAGGCGAGTTTGCCGGGGATGGGAAGAGGGGCGAACGAGGTCTGCGCGCCGATCATGACGATCTCCGGCACGGCTTCGACCAGGACGACCGCCTTGACGATTGATGCGCTGATCTCCACGCCGTCCTCGAGCACGCGGCGGTAGGTGACTTCCTGTGTGCCGTTCGCGCCGGCTTGCACGAGGCGCGTCTCGCCTTCGGGCAGGGATTCGTTCCGGACGATCTGTTTTTCGAAGGGGATGACTTGTTGCTCGGTCTCGAAGATTTCCCGCACGCGGACGATGACGACCGTGTCTCCGTCGTTGAGCACGGCGTAGACCGGTGGTTCGGCGCGGTCGAGGTTGCTAAACGAGATTTCTGCCGTTTGCAACGCTTGTTGGACGGTGGTGCCCGCCGGGATGGTGACGGTTTGGGTCGCCCCGTCGGCGGTGATGGAGACGGTCACATTGGGGCTGGCGATCTGCGGCGAGCGGCAGCCGGTCAGGACGAGGAGAATGCTGAAGGTGAAGAGCAGTTGAAATGGATGAGTGAGGCGGCGCATTTTATCCGGTGTATAATCCCGTGCGCTAACGAATTCGGCCCGTGATGGTCATGACCCCGTCGGCAATGGTGATGGTCTCGATGCGAATGCCCGTGGCTACCGGTCCGAACGAGCCGGTGTACGCCTCTTCGATGATCGCGGTGATGGTGTCGTTGATGCCTTCCGGCGCGGGGAACGGACCGAAGTCCGCCGATTCGATTTCGATCTTCGGCTTGCCTTCGCTATCCGCGCCTATGTTGACGATGATGCCGATGTTCGCCACGAACACGCCCTGTTGCGTTTTACCATAGATTTTCATCTGCCCGTCGCGCAGGTGCACTTGCGGTTCGGTGATGAGCGGCTTGTTGTCTTGTTGCAGGTTGGGGTCGGATTGCAGGCGCAGCGCGAGGTAGGATGTGATCTGCGGTTCGGTGACGGTGATCGTGACCACGCCGCTGACCAGCCCGTCTTGCAGTGATTTTTCGATGCCGTCCTTCAGGCTTTGCGCCGCCTCGGTGGATACGGGAATGGGCGTAAGGTCGTCGTATTCTGGTCCGCCGACGAACATGGTGCAGGCGAGGGAGGCGAGGATGAGTGTTGCGAGAAAAATGGGTATGGTGTTTGTTTTGGCGCGATGCATGCTTGTATTCCGTACTGCGTACTGCGTGCTTTGTAATTGTGGTCTCGATACGTCCCGCGAAGCGCGTCGCGAGATTTGTTTCGACAGGCTCAACACAAGCCTTGACCGCCAGCAGTCAATCGTCAATCATAAATCGTATTGAGGTTATTATAGCATGAGCATTTCTGAGGCTTCCCCGGCGCAAAATTCCGAAACCGAATTGTCACTTTCGGCGAAACTGGAGGCGTTGTTGTTCGTCTCGGGCGAGCCCGTGGCGGCGGCGCAACTTGCCGCGGCGCTGGATGTTGCCACGTCGGTGATCGAGCGCGGATTGAACGAACTGGACGCTTCGCTTTCGTCGCGCGGCTTGCGATTGCAACGTCATGCCGGGCGCGTGCAGTTGACCACTGCGCCGCAGCTCGCCGAACTGGTGGAGCATTTCCTCGGTCTCGAAGCGGTGACGCACCTCAGCCGCGCCGCGCTCGAGACGTTGGCGATCGTCGCCTACCAGCAACCGGTCACGCGCCCACAGATCGATTCCATCCGCGGCGTGAACAGCGACAGCATGATGAAGAGCCTGTTGCACAAGAACCTGATCTTCGAATCGGGTCGAGCCGATGGACCCGGTCGCCCGATCCTGTATTCCACCACCCCCGAATTTTTACAACACTTTGGGTTGAGTTCGATCCTCGAGATGCCCCCGCTCGCAAAAGCCGAGGAAGACGAGTCTCCGCAGGATGAATTGTTGAAGGGGTGAGATCTTCATTTCTGTACACGGATTTCACGGAACTCACGGCTTTAAAGCTTCCTTCCGTGAATCCTGTGTAACCGTGTCTTCCGTGTCCAAAAAGAGTCGTTTAGAAATAGTCTCTACGTGTTATCGGCGATCGCGCCTGCCCGCTCGTAATTCACGATCATGACGCCCTTCGAGCTGACCGCGCTCTCCGTCACCTTGAATGCCGCCGGGAGCGTTCCGTCGGCGAACAACCGTTTTCCGGACCCGAGTGTGATCGGATAGATCATCAACCAGAAGGTATCGACCAGGTCGTGCTGAATCAGGGTTTGGAGAAGGTGACTGCTTCCCCAAACGTGCAAATCCATTCCCGCTTGCGCCTTGATGCTGGCGACTTTTTCCGCTACATCTCCGCTCAAAAATACGGACGGTTGCCATTCGCTGAACGTCCGGGTATTCGAGGCGACGTACTTGGTTGCCGCGTTGACGTTCTGCCAGATGTCGGCATGCTGGGACCAGTACGGCTCCCAAATGTCGAAGGTCTTGCGACCCACCAACAGGTCGAACGGCGCGTTCATTTGTTTTCTCAACGCCGTCCCAAGGATTTCGTCGGAATAGGGCGCGATCCATCCGCCGTGCGCGAAACCGCCGCTGGTATCTTCGTCCGGTCCGCCGGGGGCTTGGATGACGCCATCCAGCGAGAGATGTTCAAGCGCAATTATTTTTCTCATGGTCGAATCCTTCCAATGATCGATATATGATACGTGCGGGTTGCGCCGTGTGAACCCTGAATCCTACACCTCCGCAAACCACCTCAACACCCGCAACGCGCGGAGCGTGATCCAGCGGCTCGGTTCGCCCACGCGCTCTCCAAACTCCACAGGCAGGACGCCGGGATGCTCCGCCTCCAGCCGCCACCGCCCATCCTCTTCACGCTTCGAAGCGACCAGTTCCACTGCCTCCGCCGCGCGGGCATCGCGCCCATCCCCCGCGCGTCGCAAATACTCCAGACCCCGCAATACATCGTAATGCCACCAGTTCGGAAAGGCGAAGCGTGTCCAGACCGAATCTCCTTTACGATCCTGCCCGATCACCTCGCCGGTCGACCTCCGGCGGAAGAGATGCCGCTCGAGCAGGTATTCCCCTCCGCGGTAACGCGCGGCGGACACCTTGGTGTTGGTCCCAAAGGTGTGTTCAAATTCGAGCAGGGCTTCCAGCACAAAAATGGTCGTATTGAACGAGGAACGGGTCGAACCGTTCTCTGCTTCGCAATTCCAACCGCCGTCGGGTAATTGCTCGGCAAGCAGGCGGGTTACGATCCCGCCGACATTTTGCCCGAAATACGCGCCCGCCGCCCCAACCTGACCGTTGATGCACGGCTCGATCTCGCCTTCGAAGAACCTGTTGTTCTCACACTCTTCGGGTCCGCACCCCTTCCACGTCACCTGCTCACGAACGAGTCCAAGCGCCTGTTTCGCAGGCTCGCTTGCCGGGTTCAACCCGAATTCACGCAGCAACGTGAGGACGTGCATGGTCGAATTCCAGCCGTGGTTCCATGCCGCGCCGCCCCAGGTCCCATCCTGCCCCTGTATCGACAATAGTTTTGCCCCCCAGCCCTCGCTGGCAACCTTCGCGCGCTCTGCATTCACTTCACTGGCGGGCGCATCCGTCAGGTCGCGCAACACCTGCCAGCGGATCGCCGGGTCGGAATCCAACAACCAGTTAATAACAGAACTCTGTGGTGTGGATACTCGTTGGATGGGTTGTTTGTTTGTCATTCCATGTTTGCAGGGACGCACCTCGGTCAAAGATGCCCTCCCGCCTCCGCCTGCCCCAACACGGCGAGGATCGTGCGGACCAATTCCCGCGCCGCCGACTCGCTCAACTCCACCGCTACGCGCGCCGCAGGTCCCTGCGAGGGATTCACAAAATCGATATTTAGCGCGTGTTCCATGGGCGCATTGAAGGGATGGTCGTACGACACGTTGGCTTGCTCGAGACTGAACCACCCGCTCGCGCCCTTGCCGCTTCCGTCAATTTTCACTTTTTCAACGATCATGGTGCACATATTGTTTTCCTTTTTACGCCTTACGCAATAGCGCTGTAGCGCCACTCAGGACTACTCGACCACCAACAGGATTCATAAAAGATGCTTCTCGCAAAACGCAAACACCTTCTGCCAGCCGTCCACGGCTTGCGCCTGACGATACGCGGCGCGGTCGTAATAAAAGAAACCATGCCCCGCCCCGTCGTAGCGATGGAACTCATACGTCTTGCCAAACTTTTTGAGTTCCGCTTCATGACGGTCCACTTGCGCGGGGGTCGGCGCAGAGTCATCGTTGCCGAACAAACCCAGCAATGGACACGCCAGGTCTTTGGTGTAATCCAGCGGCGAGACCGGCGTTCTTTCATTCAGTTGATCGGGCGACATCACCACCCGTCCGCCCCAGCAATCGATTGCCGCGTTAAAAACTGTTGACCGGCACGCGGCGAGATACGCGTGACGCCCGCCGGAGCACGTCCCGAAGATTCCCACCTTGCCGTTGACGTACGGCAGCGCGCCGACGTACTTCGCCCCGCCGACGAGGTCGCCTACCGCCGAATCATCCGACACGCCTCCCTCCGCCCGTACTTTTGCCGCCACATCTTCGGGTGTTCCATGCCCCGCGCGGAAATACAAATTCGGCGAGATCGTCACGTAGCCGTGATGCGCGAATTTGTGTGTGATCTCGCGGTACCACAGGTCCCAGCCCGGCATGTGATGCGCCAGCACCATCGCGGGGAATTTGCCCTCGCCGCGCGGACGCGCCAGATACGCGTTGATGCGGTCGCCATTGGCTCCGAGTAACGTCACGGTTTCAGATTGAATGCCTTCGTTCATCTCGGTTGTGTAGATCATCATAATCTCCGATTCTTATTGTACCGGGTCGGGTGACAAATATTCCGTGCGGATCCAGCCTTCCACGCCGCCGCGCCCGTTGAGTTGACCGAGGAACACCACCAGCGTCCACTCGCCGCGCACCATCTGAATGCGAACTTTTTTGCCGAACAAATTTCCCTCGTCCATTGGCGGGGTGGGCGATCCTTCGCCGGGCCGGAAGATCTTCTGGTCGATGGTCGTCTTGCGCCGGTCGGGTATCTTCGGCGTTTCCACCCGCGCGCCTTTTTTGCCTTTTCGAAGCGCCTGTTGCATCAGTCGTTTCAACGCCCTTACAAACTTTGGATCCGGGTCCGAGAGCGACGCGCGCTGAATCCAACCGCGCACCTTCGCGTCCGGGTTTTTGCTGGCGATCACATCCACCAGCACGTAATCGTGATCCTCCTCCTGCTTGCGCACGATCACCGTGGAATTTGCCGGCAGGTTTGCATCGAACGCGGACTGTTTGGGGTTGGGTCTTCGCCCTCGGTAATTCGCATATAACTCCCCGGTGGGATGCGTGATCGTATACTCCTTGACGGTCGCTTCCCTGCGCTGGAACAACTCGAAGCGGAAGCGTTCCATATCGAACAACGGACCCGGGTCGTAGCGGTTCCGCAAGTTCACCACATCATGCCCGAGGATCTCGATCAGGCTGTGTTTGTAGCGCTCGCGCAACGCCTTCACCACCTTCAGCGCGACCTCGATCTGCACGTCGGTGAACTTCTCCCAGCCGGGTTCGAATTCGGCGAAGCGTTTCTTGAATTCCAAGTCCGATTCGTTGTGCCGTTTGAGCGGGCGGTATTGTTTTTCGTGATAGCCGCGCCCGACGCGCTCCGGCTTGAAGGTCTGCCCGCGCCTGACCCACGCCCCGGTCTTGCGGTCGCGAATCAGCAAGCCCGCGTTATCCAATTCGATGCCGATGCTCATGCGGTTCAGGTTGCTTTTTCCCTCCCACCAGCTGTATCCGCTGTGATGGGCGATGGCGTCGAATGGCAGGAACTGCACCACGCGGCCGTCACGCCCGATCAGCAAGTGGGTCGCCACACGGGAGGACGGATTCTTGAACGTGGAGATCGTGCTTTCCATTTTCATGCCGGTGGTGAAGTGCATGACGATGTACTCGGGATTGGGGTTGCTTTTGCCCTGGTCGTATCCGTTGGTGTGCGCCTGGATGTACTGGATACGCCTGCCTTCGCTCGTTCGCAGCACATGCTCGTTCGGTCGGACCATCGGCGTGAAATCGGTGATGACCCGCACCGCTTCCTTTTTCACCCAGCCGATCCTCCACGAAGTCGCTTGCGCGTCGATCTCCGAGACGAGATACCAATCATCCTTCTCGTTGAGGATCGTCACATGCGCGCCTTGCAAAAGCGAGGTTGGGTACAACGCCGAGGCGGGGTTGGCAGGCTGACCGAGGAGATGAACCGCTTGTTTCATTTCCTGTAGGATGAAGGACTTATCCGTCACTCCCAGCAGTTTCTCGCGGAATTGCGCGATCGGGAAGGCGGGTCCCGGGTGCGATGCGGAACTGAGTTCGTCCGCCGCCGCCACATCGGTGAACACGCCGGGATATTTCCGCCGCAGGGCGCGGCATACATTCAATAACGTGTTCAGTTGCGCCTCGGGGAAAAGCGTCCACGGAATGTAGGTTGAACTGTTGATGGAACTGGCAAGCAAGTATTGCTTGCTGGTGAATACGGTTGTCTTATCGAACGGGAGCGTCAATTTGTCGGTGAGTTGACCGGGGTATTCGAGTTGAATGCCGATGGATTTCCCGTTGTACCCTCGCGTGTGATTCGCACTCGTGTTGAAGGGGATGGCTTGAAATACCGACGTTCCATCCCGCCCGATGAAAAGATGCATCGAACGGCGCGGGCTTCCATCCTTGTTCGGCTTGACGCGATAATTGCTCACCGCGCCGCTCAACGACGCGCTCGCCGAGGCATGGATCACGATCGCGCGCATCTCCTCCTGCGACTTCGGGCTGTCGTTGGGAATTCCGCCGCCGAGTTCGGGGAACTCCAGCAGGTCGCCTTCCTCTGCCTCGAGTCTGTGCTGGTCGTTGATTCTCATGGTGGTGCTCCTTTCCCTGTCGAGATTACGATCAAAGAGAAAAACACCGGCTGTTCCATCCCGGTACGAACGTTTCTATTTCTGTACCGGCTGGTTGCCGAACCCGAACGCCACAACTTTGACGGGGCGGTAATCGAACCCGAGGTTCTCCACGCGGATGATGTGCTTGCCCGGCTCGAAGCCGGTCACTTCGATGTAGCCGCCGTAGTAGGCAAGCGATTTGCCGAGCGCGACCGTATATCCGCGCCACACTTCCACGCCGTCGAACAACACGCGCGCAGACCCGAGATACCCCGAACCCCAAAATTGCACCCCGATCGAAGTGTAGGAATCGGACGTGATCGCTTCAAGCCAATCGCCCTTCCACCACAACACACGGTGCGTTCCGTAGGGGATGCTGTTTTCGTGGTAGCGGAGTTGAATCCCCTGCGGCGAAGGGACGTTCTGATCGTTTGCCGCGGCGTAGGTCTCGGGCGGCGAATCGAAGTAGTGGCTGTCGCCCGCATGGACGATAACCGTCACGGGCAGGTCTGCCGGCGTATCACCCAGCAGGACGGCGGACTCTGCGCAACCGATGGGCGCATTGCCGAGGCTGTCGCAACTCTTCCACGATTGCTTCGTCAGGTTTTCTTTTCGCAAGTCGAAGGCACAGCCATCCTCCACAACCGTGAACGTCAACTCCCCGTCTGCGACCTGCCACTCGTATTCACCGACATCCTGCGGGCAGAACGGATCGTTGAATATCTTCACGCGGCTCCCCTCTACCGTAAAAGAGGCGATGCTCTTCCAATTTGTGATCTGGTAGAAGACGCGCATCACGCCTTGATCGAATTGCAGTCTCCACACGCCGCCGGCGGGGCGATAGTCGGCGCAACGATAGCACGTCCAGAACTGAGGCGGCGATTCGTCCAGTTTGGCGAATGTGCCGTCCAGGGGCGTTGCGCCCGGTTCAGGCAACGGAAATTTATGCGGGTAGGGTGTGGCGAGGGTCAATTCCTCCCAAACACCCAACGGTAGGACACTCGTGGGCGAACTGGGGATTTGGGGAATTTGCGCTTGGGTGGCTGGAGCGGCGCAAGCCGCGAGGAGGAATGCAAGAACGATCAGAATGAAAACCCGCGAACTGTTTTTCATGAAGCAACCTTTGTTTGCGCGCTGATATAATGTTGGAAATTATATTCCAATCGTTAGGATGTTTCGATGCAGGAAAGACTTCAAAAAATACTTGCCCACGCGGGATACGGCTCGCGCCGCGCGTGCGAGGATTTTCTCACCGCGGGACGAGTCCGCGTCAACGGGCAGATCGCCTCACTGGGCCAGAAGGCTGATTCGGCGGTGGATAAAATCACCGTGGATGGGAAGCCCATCGCCGCCGCGGAACGGTTGACGTATATCGCGCTGTACAAGCCGCGCAACGTCCTTTCCACAGTGGAAAAAGAAAAAAACGACGAGCGCAAGACCGTCCGTGAGTTGGTGGATGCGCCGGGGCATCTGTACCCGGTGGGACGCTTGGATTACGAGAGCGAAGGTCTCGTCTTGATGACCAACGACGGCGACTTGACGAACCGCCTCACGCATCCGCGCTATGGGCACGAGAAGGAATATCGCGTCCTGTTGGCGCGGCGTCCCGACGAGAAACAACTCGACACGTGGAGACGAGGCGTCGTGCTGGAGGATCAGTACAAGACCCAGCCGGTCAACGTCCGTTATGAGACCGGGCAAGGCAAAGGCGCGTGGGTGCGCGTGGTGATGGGCGAGGGGAGGAAGCGTCAGATCCGCGAGACGTGCCGGCAGTTGGGGTTGCCCGTGGTGAAGATTCTGCGCATCCGCATTGGGGAACTTCGGCTGGGCAATCTCAAACCCGGTCAATGGCGACCGCTCACCGAAAGAGAGGTGAAAAATTTGAACGGGAAGGTTTCGAAACAAAGAAAGAACCGGCGCTGAGCCGGTTTGATTTACTTACCCGCCTTACGCAGGAGGCTGGTATAACCCTGGAAGCGCAATGCCATGGTGCCCGCCCGACGATACCCCAATGGGCGCGCGTGAATCGTCGGGCTATTCAATCGAAGCCACCTTCAGCGGCTTAAGTCCCGCGTAGCGGGGCTTTGTAAAATTAGCGCGGGGATTAATCCCCGCGCGGATGTGCTGATCGTATAACTGCGTAAGGTGAGTTTCTTAACTCGCCTCGCGCAGGTCCAGCGGCTTATCACAGCGTTCACAGAGAAAACATGAGAGAAAAACTCAGAGAACTCCGCGCGCTCTTTGGCTGATCGCAGAACGTCAATTCCTAACTCGCTCGAATATCCCAAAATTTTTTCACAAACTTGCCCAGCGCGGCACGGATCGAATCTTTCTTCATGCCAATCACCTTGAAAGTGACCACTTTGGTGTCGGTGTCGGGTCCGGCGAACATACCGAGCGAGATGATGTTGCCGCCCGCGCCGGCGACGGCTTTCGTCAGTTTTGCCAGCGTCCCGCGATTATCGGGAATGGTGGCGGTGATGCGAGTAGCTTTTTGGCGCGCGCCCATCATTTCGAGGAACACTTTGAACAGGTCGGTTTCGGTGATGATGCCGACCAGTTTGCCCGCGTTCATGACCGGCAAGCCGCCGATCTTGTTGTCCGCCATCACGCGCGCGGCTTCTTCGATGGGTGTGCCGGCGTCCACCGTGCGGACCTTTTTGCTCATTACCCGGCTGACTGTCACTTTGCTCAAGAGGTAATTCATCTCCCACACGCTGAGCGAGGTGACCGGCGAAGGCGAGGCATTCAGCAGGTCTGTTTGCGAAACGATCCCGACCAGTCTTCCGTTTTTTACCACCGGCGCCCGGCGGATGTGTTCCTTGCGGAACATCGCGAGCACATCGTTGATCGGGGTCTCCGGCGAGACCGTGATGACAGGGCGCGACATTCGTTCACCGACTAACATGGTTCCTCCGATTTCTGGATGTTTAATCCGAAGTCATTATATGCCTTGGCTATAAAAAGATCGTCACCAATTCGGAGTGATTTTGGTCATATTTTACAACCTCCCGCAGGTTTCAAACCTGCGGGACACTACGCTATTCCGCAAACTTTTTCAAGAGCCGCGCCATGTGCCGCGCGTGCTTGAGATACAAATCCAGCCGTATGTTTTCATTCGGCGCGTGCGCTTTGGTGTCGGGGTAGCCCAGCCCGGCGGTCGCCACGGGCAAGCCCAGATCGTGCACGAACGGATAATTCGGACCGGAGCCGCCGATCATCGGGACGACTTCCATGGGGAACTCATACACCTCTTCGGAAGTTTCCACCACGGTTCGCACGAACGAGTTGTCCGGGTCCGTCCTAGCCGCCGGCTCGCCGCCCAAAAAGTTGATCGCCACATCTTCGAAGCCTTGCGCGTCGAGGTAGGCGCGGAGTTTCCTTACGATGTCTTCCGGCTTCTGGTCGGGCACGAGGCGGAAGTCCACTTTGGCGGAGGCTTTTGCGGGTAGCACCGTCTTCGAGCCGGGACCTTGATACCCGCTGGTCAGTCCGCAGATCGTGCAGGTGGGCACGAAAACCTCTTCCATTTTGAGGTCGGTGCCGCCGGTGAGACCTTTGATGTATTTCTTTACCCCGAAACGTTTTTTATATTCCTCCGCCACGTCGGGCAGCGCGTCCATCATCTCGCGGTCGCGCGCGGAGGGTTGTTTGACGTCATCGTAAAAGCCGGGGATGCGGATCTTCTCGTCCGGTCCTTTCAACGTGGATAACGCCCACACCAGCCGCCACGCCG
>CAYPCK010000007.1:0-16413 GCA_964409185.1 uncultured Anaerolinea sp.
GGCGAAGAAGGCGAAGGAGAATCCGAAAGATGCGAATGCGCAACTCGACCTTGCGCTTGCGTATTGGAAGGCGGAGATGTTCGGCGCGTCGTATGATACCCTGTCGATGGTGATCGACCTGGCGGGACCCGATAACGAGTCGTTTTATGTCGATGCGGGCGATCAATTTGTCGCGATCGAAGGCTGGCTGCCCGCCGCGGCGCTGTACTTCCAGGCGCGAAAAACCTACGGGCTGGATGGCAATGTGCCCGACTCATTATTCGATGCGTTCCACGAATCGTATTACAAAGGCGCGGAACGAACGGAATCGCCGGTTGTCCTGCCGTTCGACAAGGTTGCGCAGGTGGATCAGCCGATCGCGCTGGTGGCTCAGGCGCGCAACGCTTTTTATGCGGGACGCATCGACGATGCCAAGACTCACTTGAACCAGGTCAAGCGCTTGTTACCGAACATGCCCGAGGCGTTTCTGTTGGATGCGGAGATGAGTTCGGTAACCGGCGAAGCGGATAAAGCCCGCCTGATCGCCAACGGTTTGATTGCCGACCTGAACGCGCCGGCCTGGGTGCGGACCTTTGCCGAGGAAATCATCAAAAAACTCCCTTGAGGGATGAGGATCATGAGAAAACCATTCGTTGCCGGAAATTGGAAGATGAACAAGACCACCGTCGAAGCGCGCGATTTGGTCACTGCGATGAGCGCCGCGCTGGGTGGGATTGCAGGTGTGGAAAAAGTGTTATGCCCGCCGTCCACCTCGCTACCTGTGATCGCCCCGATGGTGAGTGGAACGGATATTGGTCTCGGCGCGCAAAACCTGCATTGGGAGGAAAAAGGCGCTTACACAGGCGAACTTGCCCCAAACATGGTCCGGGAGTTTTGCAGGTATGTGATCATCGGGCATTCTGAGCGGCGAGCCTATTTCGGCGAAACGGACGAGCAGGTAAACAAGAAACTGCATGCCGCGCTTAAGGCTGACTTGATACCCATTGTCTGTGTGGGAGAATCGTTGGGTCAGTACGAAACGGGGCTCACGGATGAAGTGGTCGGCCGGCAGATCAAACTGGGACTCGCGGGTGTGGATTCCGCTTCTGCTTCCCGGATTGTGGTTGCCTACGAGCCGGTCTGGGCAATCGGCACGGGGAAAGCCTCCAGCGGTGAAAACGCGAACGCGGTGTTGAAGCAGGTCATACGTCCGGCGTTGACCGGGTTGTTCAGTGAAGCCGTTGCGCAGTCTATTCGAATCTTGTATGGAGGTTCGGTTACGGGGGCGAATGCGGCGGAATTTTTCTCCCAACCCGAGATTGACGGCGCGCTCGTCGGCGGGGCGAGTTTGAAAGCCGACGAATTCGTGGCGATCGCCAAGGCGGCGGCAGGATAACCCTCTCCCTTCGGGAGAAGGAAGAGTGAGGGCGGAAATGCTCACTCACCTTACAGGTTTTCTCTGGTTTGTTCTCATGCTCGCGCCGCTGATCTTTCTTCAGCGGCTTTTGCACCGCGAACTTCAAGCGGTGTTCCTCATCGCCACACGCAGTCCGCGCTTCACCATCGGACTGTTTCAGTTGATCTTTCTCCCCGGGGTTTTCTTGCATGAATTGAGCCATTACTTGATGGCGAAGATTCTGCGCGTGCCAACGGGGCGTTTTTCGATCCTGCCGCGCCCCCTGCCGGATGGACGGTTGCAAATGGGCTACGTGGAGATCTCGCGTTCGGATATCGTCCGCGATTCGCTCATCGGCGCGGCGCCCCTGATCGCCGGGACGCTGTTCGTCGCGTATGTGGCGGTGTATGCGCTGGACATGCGCGTGCTGTGGGATACACTGCGTGACGGGCAGATGAGCATGTTCTGGATGGGGATGAACGCCCTGCCCACGGTCAATCATTTTTATTGGTGGTCGTACCTTGCCTTCGCGGTGAGCAGCATGATGACGCCCTCCCAATCGGACCGGCATGCGTGGCTCGAGTTGGTTGTCTCGGTGAGCATAATCTTTGCCATTGCCCTATTGCTCGGCGTCGGTCCCTGGATGCTGAACAATGTAGCGCCGCTGGTGAGCACTTTTCTCAGTTCTGTCGCGGTCATCTTTGGTTTGAGCGCGGCGATTCACGGGATATTGGTTTTGCCGATCATGTTCCTTCACTTGATTCTCACCCGGTTGACCGGGGTGGACATCAAGTAAAACAAAAATTAGACCGCATTGCCCGTCCACGGACCGACGCCGCCGATTCGATCCACTTGAATTCGCACCACATAGCCGGGCGGGGGATTCTCCATCGGGGGAAATTTAACGCCGGGGCGAATATACACATGCGCCAATTGTTGCAGTAACTCCGGCGCGCCCCCTTCCTGAATCCGCGCGGTGCCATACACGACCGCGTACTCCGTCAATTCCAACTGGCTTTTGGTATTTGCCTGCAGTGAGATGACCACACGCGGATCGCGCAGGATATTCCTGACCTTTTGATTCTTCGGCAGATGCGCGGATACGATCTCGTCTCCGTCCAGCCCGATCCAAATCAGGGTCACGTGCGGGCTTCCATCCTTGTTGAGTGTAACCAGGTGCGCGGGACACCCGGACTCGATCAATGCTTTGAGTTCGGCTGGTATCTTCATGGCGTCGGATTCTCCTCCCGCGCAGGGATGACCGTGATGGTATCGCCGGGTTTGATGATGCCGCCGACAATGACTCTGGTGTTCACCCCCCGCAAGCGGAGCGACTTCCCTTCCGGCGAGTTCACAAACTTGTGCGCCTCCACCCCGAAGCGCGCCGAGAACTTCGCGCAGCCCGTGTGCGGTTGATCCGTGATCTCGACGATGGCGGCGCCAATGGCGAGACGCGTGCCGGGCGGCAGGTTGTCCACGCTCAAATCCAGGTCCACGTAGAGTTGATCGCCCGCCAGCGGGATGCGGTCGTCACGTTGCGCGATCAATGCCGCAAAGCGCCAGTTCATCAGCGTGAGTTGCGCCAGCGGGTTGGGTGATTTATCCGCCCTGTGGCGGCTGGGGCGTTGACTCCACGTATCGCCGACCAACCCCACTTGAGGGTCGAGCGTGCCTTCCGTAAAAACTTTACGCGCATCCTCCGCGGGACGACCGACGATCAGTTTCAAGACCCCGATTTTTGTTGGGGAATTGCGAATATCCGTCAGCGTTGCTTCGAGTTCCGGGCGTGAAAGATGACTGCTCGATGAATGGTACATGGCGCGCCTCCGTTTCGCTTCAACTCCTCGAATGAGTTGCCTGCCGCAGTATATCATTTGCCGATGTGCTGAACGGTATCTCCCAGTGCGGTAATCACATCGCCTTCGATCTTCACTCCGCCCACGGGCATCGGCGCGCCATCGTGGTCTCTGAAATAAAGGGGCAACCCTTCGGCAAAATTGACTGGATAGATTGCCGGATCCTGTCTTTGGTGATGGATATGAATATGCGGTTCAGAGGTATTGCCCGAGTTGCCGCACGCGCCGATGACTTGCCCCTCCTCGACGATTTCCCCCGTTTTCACTTCGACGCTACCCGGTTTCAAATGCGCGATGATGAGGTACGTCCCTGTTTCGAGTTGGATCACGACATGATTGCCCAATGGCGCCTCAAAATTATTCGAGCTGACTCCCGGTGTCGCGTCAGGTTCGCCGTCGTGCGCCTGAGTCGCCAGTCCGCTGGTTGGCGCAACGACGGGGACGCCATAACAACCATAATCTTCCAGTTTGTCGCTGCCTGTAAAGAAGGGCGCCACAACCAGATCGTACGCCCAGCGTTGATCGGGCGCGAGGGCGTGATAGTTTGTCTCGATGTTATCCCCGCCCCACGCCACAATGAGAGGGACATCGGCGGGCAAACGAACTGTTGCCGTTGGTTTTGTATCTTCGAGCGAGGCGGGATACGCGACTGGCTTGACCATCAGTATGGCGGGCAATAACGACAGCAAGGATGTTGCCAGTGTTGTGATGAACAACCGGCTGAATTTTCGTTTGACAATAGCGTACACGATCAAGGCAATTACTGCGACCAAGCCGAGCAATGGCGGGAGCACCTGAAACAGATACCATGCAGTGATCTTCGGCAGCCCGCCCATCAAAAACGGAATCAGAAGCGCGGACCATATCAACAACAGGCTCGCCAGAGGAATCCAGCGAACGATCTTCCAGAGACGGGAAGGTTTCTTTTCAGGCTCGTGTTGGGCGAGTGGTGGTCGTTCGGCAGATTCCATTTACCTTTTTCTCCATTCGGTGATCAGCATTTTCACGTTTACGCGCACGCGGCTGTCTGCGTCGCCCAGCGCCCATGCGGAGCGCGTGGCTCGTTTGGTTTCATCGTCCAAGCCGATGAAATCCTCCCACTCTTCGGCGATCCACTCTTCCATTTCTTTAGGCGTGTCCCATGTGTAAGAATACGAAAAATATTCTTCGCGGTTGCGGACGAACCATCCCTTCGCTTCAGACTCAGCCATGGCTCGATTCGCCGCCTCGTCGTCTGCCAGACCGACGGGAAAATCGTTCACCCTGCCCGTTTGTTTGGTCTCGCCCGCCGAAACGACTTCAATCGTCCAGCGGTCCAACATGGGACGCAGGTCAATCAGGATTCCATTCGGAGTCAGGACGCGTCGGATTTCATTCAGGGCATGAACCATGCCCTCGTGCTGAATTCATCAGAACGACCACGCGAGGATGGCGAGATCGAATTTGTTTTTTGAAAAGGGGAGATGTTCCGCTTGCGCGCGGAGGAAGGAAACTTTGTCCCTCATGTCATGCGGTGAATCGATTAAGGCGACGCGTAACGCGTCTTGGTCTGAATCAAGCGCAATGGTGGAAAGAGGCGCTTTCGCGTAGAGCCGTGTCAATCTCCCTTCGCCGCATCCGATTTCCAAGACGCGTTTATTTGCGAAGGCGGTAAATGTTCGGAGGAATTTTATTTCGTTCTGTTCGATGTCTTTGATCGGTGTCATCATCTCCCCAGCGTGGCTTTCATCAGCACAACCGTGTAGGGTCTCCAGGTGGACATGGTGAAATAGATCGTCGTCTGGGATTCGTCCCCAATGGCGAGGTCTTCAAATTGATACGGACCATACGCCCCGCCATTGTCATACTCTGTGCCTTCTCGCGCGAGCGTATCGCAATTCTCCACATTCCAGCTTCTGTGGATGAAGTTGCAATACCCCTCATCGTCTTGCGGGTTAAATAGAACTTGAGGAGTGGACCAGGGTCCCCAGGGTTGGTCCGCAACCCGCACGGTGATTCCATTGGGTTCGATGGCGCAGTTGTAGAGCATGATCCAGCGGCGGATGAAGCGGTTGTACGTCACCGACATTTCGCCGACGCAGGGGTGGTCGAACAACTCGCGGGCATCTTTTTCATCGTCGCTCCAGGCGGGTTGTCCCGCGTTATTGATTCCCGTGAAGTACCTCAGGCTGTCGCGGTCTTCGATGCGTTCGGCGGGTTGGTATGCCAGCCGCACGCTGGTGCGACGATACTCGCCCGCGCCAAAAATAACGATTCCGCTTCCTGCAGTCTGCGGCAAACCTTCCCATTCAGCAGAATCCACTTCCACGACCGCGAGTTGGATAAAATTGTGGATCGAAACATCATACAGGTATTCGAAGGTTTGACCGTTATCCCGCGAAACAGCAAGAACCGTGCGTCCCATGTGGGCGTCGCGCAGGCTGTCCGTTGTGTGATAGACGTACATGTTCCCGCCGAAACTCGTGCCTTCCGTGGGAACCTCGAACGCCCTTTGAGAAATTCCGGGGATGGTGATGGCTAGATATGTGCCATCGTCTGCGGTGAGGAAGGTGAGTTCCAAACCGTCTTCGGGGGTCGTATCTGTGGTGAATGCGATCGCGTCACCGGGATGCACTCCGATGGTATCGCCAAAGAGAACGAACGTGCGATCCCCATGGCGAAATGGAATGCCCAGGTCCGTCTCTCTTAATCCGTAGCGGCTGTTGGTCAAATTCAGCGTGGGTTCCAGTCTTTCGAAATCTTTTTCGCCGACGATCTGCGCGATCTTCGTCCCACGTTCGAGTATGACGACTTCGGGGACAATCGCCATGGTCGGGGATGGCTCGGGGGATGGACTTGGCGATTCGATTCCGAGAGGTGTGGGATTTGCAGGAGTTGGGGAGATCGTTGGCGGCGCGACGGATTGCCCACACGCCAGGGCAAACCCAATCAGCGCTGGAACGACGAAAAGTCTGGATTTGTTTCTCATTAATACTCCTCGATCAACGATACGCATCAAGAAACGAGTAAACCATGCCGCACAGGCAGAGACAGGTTGGCAGACCCAAGACAATAAATCCCATGAACGCCCAGTAAACATACTTTCCTTTTCCTTCAGGCGGCGGCGCGGATTTTCCCGCAAGCAGAGGCGGGACTCGATCCTCTTCGATGGCTTGCGCCACCGCGCTCATCTCCTCGAGAATCGTTTTTAATTCGGCAGGCGACACATCTGTAAATGGATGGTCATGCGTGAGGATGGTTTTTGCGCCCGTGAGAATTTCATCGCCGAGCAAACCTTTCGGCGCGACGGAGCGGTCGAGCAGTCGGAGATCGCGCATCCCTGGGATGAACGCAACCCGCAGGTCGCGCTTGATGCCCGTTTTATGACCGAGGAATGAAAATGCCAGCATGGCTTCGCGCGCGGCGGAGGACAAGGTTCCCTGCTCGACCGCGAAGGCTTCCTCGAAGGTCTGCGGCGAGTTGTTTTTCTTATTGCGATAGGCATGGACGCCAAGCGGCTCCTTCACATTTAATGCCATTGCGATCCGCAGTTCTGTGTTGAAGCCTCGGCGCGTCCGTTCGAGCGCGTAATACCTGTGCGTTGATGTGAAGGTGTTGATGGCTACGTCGCGCCCCTGCGCCCGCCCGCCATACCAGACCAGTTGAAGGTTGTCCGCGCGGTTGAGCGGGTTGAAACCCAACGCTTTTCCGAGTTTTTCATGCGCCGTTCGCTGACCAAATTTGACGACCGTCGAGTAGATCAGCCCGCCGATGACCAGCGAAGGGAGCAGGCAGAAAACAAATCCAACGAGCAGGATTCCGAAAATATCGAGAAACACTGAAAGATCCATGCTCGCTCCTTTTGCGATTCGATGGTTGATTTTTCTTGATTACGCCGTTCTGCGTTGTTGTATTATTTGCTGAGCAGTTTCATTCTTTTGACAGAAGCCTGCACCAACTCTTTCAATACTTTTTTATCCACATCGCCCAGTTTCTTGATGTATAAACAGCCGACGCTGGTGGTGAACTTGCCGAGTTTCTTCAGCAGGTCTTTGTGCGTATCGAAGCCGCCCATCAGGTAGAGCGTCAGGTTTTGTTTGCGCGGCGAAAAGCCCGTCAGCATCCAATCGCCTTCGCGTCCGCTTTTGCCTTTGTAGTGATAACTGCCGAAGCCGACGATGCTTGCGCCCCACATCTTCGGTTCCTCTTTCGTGACCTGTTTCATTATCTTCATGATCTCGAAGCAGTCTTTTCTTTTTTGCTCGTCTGCGACGCCGTTCAGGAACTTCGTAACGGACGCATCGTTCACTTTGGTCTTCAATTCAGCCTTTGCCATGTCTGCCTCCGATCAACTGATCCGTAGAACCTTCGCGCCTCGAATTTTACCTTGTTTCATTTCGATCAACGCGGTGTTTGCGTCCTTCAACTCATATTCCTGAAATTCAGGTTTGATATTTGTCTCAGCCGCCAGCGTCAAAAACTCATGCACGTCCGCGCGCGTGACGTTCGCTACCGATTTGATCTCCTTTTCCATCCACAACTGCGATGGGTAATCCATTTTCAACAGGACTTCTTTATCGGATTCTTCTTTGCGGATGGCGTTGATGACCAGCCTTCCGCCGGGATTCAATACCTTCAACGCCTCACTGACCGGACCCCAAACTGGTGTGGTGTCGATGAGCGCGTCCAACCCTTCCGGCGGATTCGCGCCGATCGCTCCAGCCCAATTGGCTCCCAACGCAAGAGCAAATTCGCGCTCTTGTGCATTTCGGCTAAAGACAAAAACCGGTGAATCAGGATATTTGTGTTTTGCAACTTTCAACACGATGTGATTCGACCCGCCAAATCCTATCAAACCCAGCGATTGCCCATCACGTATGTTTGTCAACTTCAACGCGCGGTATCCTACAGCTCCCGCGCACAGCAATGGCGCGGCTTCTGAATCGGATATCGAATCGGGGATCGGATGAACAAATTCTGCGCGGACCTTCATGTACTCGGCATAACCCCCGTCCACATCGCGTCCGGTCGCTTTGAATTCGGCGCATAGGTTTTCACTGCCTGATAAACAAAATTTGCAGTTCCCACATGAAGAACCGATCCATGCCACGCCAACGCGTTGGCCTTTAATTACTCCCTCTTCAACAATTCCAACAACCTGATGCCCCAGCACAACCGGCAAATGGGGAGGCGGTGTCCGTCCTTCGATTTCGTCCAGTTCGGTATGACAAACTCCGCAACGTGTGACGCGTAGAAGAATTTCGCCTTCGTCAATCTTTGGTTCAGGCGCATCTTCAAAGGAAAGAGAGGTCGAATTTAGCTTGAGAGATGTGATCTCTCGCAAGAGCATCGCTTTCATTTCGGCGGGAGCGTCAATGCAAACTCGACGCCTTCATTAACCCATGCGCGCAATTGCTTGGCAGTATTGCATCCGTCGGCATCTACGATCAACTACCCTTTCGTCGGCTTGCCGGTAATGTCGAAGACGCGTGCGTGCGGCGTCTTGAGCAGCGCGGCATGTTTGTTTGGGTCCACGCGAACGACGATACTCTGTTTGTGAACTCCACAGGCCATATTCCCGCGCACGAGAAACCCCACCCCGCCGAACATTTTCTTTTCGACGAACGGAACACTTCCAAACTCAGCGCGAATTCGTTTGGCAAGTTTTTCATCGTACGCCATTCAGTCTCCAATCTCCAATCTCTAATTCTCCAGTCTCTATTTTTCATCCCGTCCCAAACTGACGATCGCCCGCGTCGCCGAGACCCGGCACGATGTACGCGCGCTCGTTGAGGTGACTGTCAATCGCGCCGATGTGGATGTCAATATCGGGGTGTTTTTCCTGCATCGCCTTGATTCCTTCTGGCGCGGCGATGAGACCCACAAATTTAATCTTCTTCACTCCCCAGCGTTTGAGTACATCCGCGGTGGCGGTTGCCGAGCCGCCAGTGGCAAGCATCGGGTCGAGGATGAGACAGACGGACACGGTCGGCTCGGTGGGGAGCTTGTTGTAGTATTCCACAGGTCGCAAGGTATGTTCGTCGCGATACAAACCGATGTGCCACACTTCCGCGCTGGGCATCAAACCCCAGACGCCTTCGACCATTCCCAGCCCCGCGCGCAAAATGGGGACCAGCCCGACCTTTTCTTTGAGTTCCGCGCCCGTCATCTTTGCAAGAGGGGTTTCTAATTCGCGCGGCGTCGTGGCTAGATCGGCGGTCGCTTCGTAGGCGAGCAGCGCGGCGATCTCGCGCACGAACTCGCGAAACTTCTTCGGCTCGGTATGTTTGTCTCTTAATCGAGATAGTTTGTGCGCGACCAGCGGGTGTTTGGATGCGTAGACGTTGGACATGGAAAACTCCTCGGATTTGGTTATTTTTATTATAGCCGCGAACATGATTTTTGACCCGTGACTTGATTACGCTCGCCGGTTATGCTAGCGTTGAGGAGTTATCATGAGAGGAAATGACTTTATCATCTGGTTACTGCGCTCGCCGTTTCACGGAATATTGAGCAATGGCATGATGCTCGTCACTGTGACGGGGCGAAAAACGGGAAAGAACTACACCCTGCCTGTCGAATATTACCGTGAGAACGGATATCTTTGGGTGATGACCAGCCGAGACCGAACATGGTGGAGAAATCTACGCGGCGGGGCAAAGGCGGCTTTGCTTTTGAAGCGAAAACCGATCACTGCTTTCGCCGAACCTGAATTGAACGAAAACATCGTTGCGGCGCAAATACGCAACTACCTTCAGCGGAGACCTCAAGCCGCCAAGCCATTAGGCATTCGTGTCAAGGACGGGATCCTGAACGCGGGAGACGTTGAACGTTTCTCCCGCGAACGGTTATTCGTAAAAATCAAACCTTTCTAAATGCCAAATTAGGAAATTTGTCACAAACGAACGAAGGGGGTACAATATGTTGAAAGTTCCTCCGGGGAATTTTCTTTTGTACAAAATGAAGACCTCCATTCCAGATCAGCCTCTGATCGAACTGCGCGACGTGGTGAAAACGTATTCCACCGCGGCGGGCGATTTCACCGCGCTGAAAGGCATCAACCTGGGGATCGGCTCGGGCGAATTCCTCGGCATTGTCGGAAAGTCGGGCGCGGGCAAATCCACTCTGCTCAACATGATCACCGGCGTCGACCATATCACCGAAGGCGAGGTAATCGTCCACGCGAATGGCTCGCCCGTATCGGTTCACAAGAAAAAAGAGGATGAGATCGCATTATGGCGCGGGCAAACGCTGGGCATCGTGTTTCAATCGTTCCAATTGCTGCCCATGCTTACACTCGTTGAAAATATCACATTGCCGATGGATCTGTGCGGCAACTTCAGCCCGAAGCAGTCGCGCCAGCGCGCGCACGAATTGTTGCGGCTGGTCGAGATCGAGGAACACGCCGACAAATTGCCAGCCTATATCTCCGGCGGACAACAGCAACGCGTGGCGATCGCGCGCGCGCTGGCAAACGACCCTCCGATTTTGATTGCCGATGAGCCGACGGGTAGCCTCGATTCCGTCACAGCGGAACATATCTTCGACGTGTTCGAGCATCTTGTTTCTGAACAGGGGAAGACGATCGTGATGGTCACGCACGATGAGTCGCTGTCGCCGCGCTTTTCGCGCACCATGCGAATCGCAGATGGGGAGTTGGAGACGCTCCCGCTGGAAGACCAAACGAAATCGGATGACGATGCGGCTGTCCATCCCAAACGTAAATTGTCGTGGTGGAGGCGGAAGTGAGCGCGCGTCGTACCCGAGGGAAGCCTGCTTCTGCTGCCCACGCCATGTCCACGCCCGAAGCGATGATTGACCTGCACGGTGTGGTCAAAACGTTCAAGAACGCGGCGGGGGAATTCACTGTGTTGAAAGGCGTGGACCTGACCATCAACCGCGGCGAGTTTGTTTCGATCGTCGGCAAGTCGGGGAGCGGAAAGTCCACGCTGTTGAACATGATCACCGGTATCGATCATCCCACGGCCGGGAAAGTCGTCATCGGCGGCACGGATATTTACACCAACGTGAGCGAGAGCCAGCGCTCGAAGTGGCGCGGACGCAATTTGGGTATCGTCTTCCAGTTTTTTCAGTTATTGCCCATGCTTACCCTGCTCGAAAATGTGATGCTCTCGATGGATTTTGCCGAGATGTACGACTTTGACGAGCGCCCCGCGCGCGCGATGGACATGTTGAAATTGGTCGGACTTGAAGCGTTTGCCAATAAACTGCCTGTGTTGGTTTCCACCGGGCAACAGCAACTCGCGGCGATTGCCCGCGCGCTGGCGTGCGACCCGCCCCTGCTTGTCGCCGACGAACCGACGGGCAACCTCGATACAAAATCGGCTTCGATCATCATTGACCTTTTTGAAGAACTCACCCGCCGAGGCAAGACGGTGCTCATGGTCACGCATGATCCCTCGCTCACCTCGCGCGCCACGCGCAATATCATCATCTCGGACGGCGAGCTCATCAACGAGACGATCGCCCGATCTCTGCCGTGGCTCAGGCACCGTCACATGATGGAATTCACGAAACTCGCCGAAGAGCGGGCGTACCCACCCAAAGCCACGATCATTTCACGCGACGATCACATCGAAAATTTCTTTATGATTCGCAAAGGCGAGGTCGAAGTGGTGTTGCATGACCGGAAGAACGGAGAAAATATCATCTCCCGCTTGAAGCCCGGTGAATTTTTCGGCGAGATCGAACTTTTGCGCGGCGGCAAGGCAATTGCTAACGTGCGCGCGGGCGCAGGAGAACCGGTGGAAGTGTTGACGATCAAGCGGGAGGATTTTAAACGGGTGATGGACGAATCGCCGATCACTTCGGAAGCAGTCGGTAAGATCGTTCAACAACGCCTTGAAGCGCATCGCGCCGCCGACAGCCGCAAGAGCGGGTTGTTCTCGTTGTTCCGCAAAAAATAGGTACGCACTACGCAACACGTAGTACCTATTCCGTACTTCGTACTGCGTAAATCGTAAATCAAAAATCTGAAATCGCAAATCAAAATGAAACCTCGCTGGCGTAAAGTCCTGCACGACCTCATGGATAACAAAGCCCGCACACTGCTGGTGGTCTTTTCCATCGCGGTGGGCGTCTTTTCCATTGGCGTGATCGCGGGCGCGTACCAGATCATCTCGCAGGATATGAGCGCGTCGTATTCGGCGAACGTCCCTGCCAACATCGAAATGCGGATGACGAACTTCGACGAAGATGTGCTCGATTCCATCCACAACCAACCGAACGTCGAAGATGCCGAAGCGCGGCGCGTGTTCAATATCCGCGTGCGTGTACCCGGTACCGAAAAGTGGACCACCCTCGACATGACCGCTTTCGAGAGTTTCGAGGATAACCGCATCAACCTGTTGACCCCGCTTGTAGGAGCGCCTGTCCCTGAGAAGCGCGAAGTGGTGTTGGAGCAAAAGGCGCTCGAAGAATTGAACGTAGGTATCGGGGATCTGCTGGAATTTCAACTTCCCGACGGCTCGACAAAAACATTGCCCGTCGTCGGCATCGTGCAGGATACTGCTTCGGGTGCGGGGGATTTCCTCGCCGAGCCCTTCGGCTACATCACCATGGACACGCTTCTTTTCCTCGGTCAGCCTGATTCGTTCAACCGCGCCCTGATCATCGTTTCGGGCGACGGCGACGATCTTGCCTACATCCGCGAGGTGGGCGCAGAGTTGAAGGATAAACTCGAAAAGAATGGACACATCGTCATCCGTTCGCGCTTTTCGACCACGCGCACCCATCCGCTGGCGGATACGGTCAACGCCATTCTCGGCATCTTGATGGCGCTTGGAATTTTGATCGTGTTCCTCTCCAGTTCGTTGATCGCCAACACATTAAGCGCGCTGTTGAACCAGCACCTTCGACACATCGGCGTGATCAAACTGGTGGGCGGACAGCGCAATCAAGTCTTTCAAATGTACATTGCGCTCATCATGGCGTTTGGGATTCTGGCGTTGTTGATCGCCGTCCCACTCGGCGGGCAGGGCGCGTACGGACTGGCGTTATTCATCTCCGGTGAAATGAATTTCAACCTTCTCGGCTATCGCATCGTGCCGACCGCCTTGCTGATTCAAATCCTCGTCGGGCTTCTCGTGCCGTTGATCGCGGGGCTGGCGCCGGTGGTCAACGGCTCGCGCATCACGGTCTTGCGCGCGCTCAGCGGCGGAGTAGCCGACGACGAGAATCAAGCCTCCGCAAGCGGAGAGACTCGTCTTTCGTGGTTCGATTGGATTCAAGTCAAGGCGACGCGCATCCTTGCCGCGCGCGGCATCCATATCCCGCGCCCGTTCGTCATCTCACTGCGCAACACGTTCCGCCGCAAGAGCCGTCTCGCGCTGACGTTGTTCACGCTGACGATGGGCGGCGCGATCTTCATCGCGGTCTTCAACGTGCGCGTGACCCTGCACGATTACATCGGGCAGATCGGCAAATATTTTGTCGCCGACGTGTCCATTGATTTCGATCAAGCCTATCGCCTGAGCGAGATCGAAAAAATCGCCATGCAAGTGGATGGTGTGATGCGAGTGGAGGGTTGGCAATTCTTGAGCGGTGAATTGCTCGATGCGAACGGCAACGTGATGGAAAACCTCAACGTGTTCGGTCCGCCGGCGGACAGCGACCTCGTGGAGCCGATCATCCTTGAAGGACGATGGATTCGCGCGGACGATGTTCGCAAACTTGCCCTCAGTGAAGGTGCGCGAGAATATTTTCCCGACCTGGCAGCCGGCGATCAGGTGAACCTTAAGATCGAAGGGCGCGAGGAAGTTTGGGAAGTGGTTGGGATTTTTCAATTTGTGGATCGCGAAGGCGTGCTGGCGTATGCGCCGTATGAATATGTTTCGCAAATGAACAATCTTGCGAATCGCTCGTTTTCATTCCGACTTGTCACCCAAGACCACAGCCGCGAATACCAAAACGCCAAAGCCGAGGAATTGGATATGTTCTTCCGCGAGCGCGGCTACGACATCCGCGCGGCGGAGGCGGGGCGCGCGTCACTCGATACGGCGGTGGAGAGTCTCGATACGCTGGTAGTGTTCCTGCTCATCATGGCGATTCTCACCGCGGTTGTCGGTTCGATGGGACTCACGGGCACGATGGGCATGAATGTGCTGGAGCGCACGCGCGAGATCGGCATCATGCGCGCCATCGGCGCGGACGACCGCGCCGTGATGCGCACGGTCATCGCCGAGGGAATCGTCATCGGTTCGATCTCGTTTGTGCTGGCGGTGATTCTCTCGATCCCGTTCACATATTTGCTTTCGACGATCGTCAGCCTTGCGATTTTCCAATCGGCGATCGATGTGGTGTTCACCTATCTCGGCTATGCCATTTGGCTTGGGCTGGTGTTCGTGCTTTCGACCGTGGCGAGCATCGTCCCTGCGCGTAACGCCGCGCGGCTGACCATCCGCGAGGTGTTGGCGTATGAGTAATACCCGGTGGTTGAGTAGTCCCGCGCGCTTTTCGCGGGACGTATCGAAACCACCGATGTCCAAGAAATAATTTATTTGAATGAAGCCTGCTGGTTTCGATACGTGGCGCCAATGAACGGCGCCGCCACTCAACCAGCGAGGTTATCAAGAAAGAAGGACACAATGAAGAAAACAAAAACTTTAATTCTTTTGATGATGGTCGCTGTGTTGGTCTTGACCGCCTGCGCGAATCAAGCCGCGAGTACGCCTGCCCCGGCAGTGGACAGCGTGAGCGCGCCCGAGGGCGTCGTCGCGGAGGGCAGGCTGGAACCCGTCCGCGCTGTAAACCTGACATTCCAAGCGCGCGGCATCGTGGAGGAAATCCACGCGAAGATCGGCGATTCGGTGAAGAAAGGCGACGTGCTGGCGCGACTCTCGAATGCGGCCGTGTCAGAGGCGCAACTTGCCGCCGCGAATCTTGAACTCGTCAGCGCTCAGCAGGCTTTGGACGCGTTGAACCGCAATGGCTCTGCCAACCTCGCCGCGGTATGGACGGCTTACATGACCGCGCAGGAAGCACGCGCCGAGGCGCAACGTGACTGGGAGGATTTGAACGTCGATAGTATTGAAGACCGCATCGAAGATGCTAAAGCGGAACTCGAAGACCTCGAGGAAGATCTGCAGGACGCGAAGGATGAATTCGATAAATACAAAGATCTCGACGAAGAGAATGCCCGGCGCGTAGCCGCCGAGGATGACCTCGAAACCGCGCAGGAGAAGTACAACGAAGCCGTGCGAGAGTTGGAAGAGATCACGCGCGAGCGCGATACCGTCCGCGCCGCGCTGGATGCCGCGCTCGCCGCCGAAGCCGAAGCGAAATATCAATATGAAATTTCTGCAAATGGAGTAAATGCCGACCAACTCGCGCTGGCAACTGCCCGCTTGGAGAACGCGCGGGCGCAAGTCGCCGCGGCGGAGGCGAACCTTTCGGGGTACGTCATCACCGCGCCGTTCGACGGCGTCGTTGTGGAAGTGGCGGTCGAGGCGGGCGAGCAGGTTTCCCCGGAGACTCGAATCGTGAGCGTCGCGGATACATCCGCATGGGTCGTCGAAACAACGGATGTCACCGAACTCGAAATTGTGCAGTTGTCCCTCGGGCAAAGTGTCAGCATCACTGCCGATGCGTTGAGCGACGTCACGATGACCGGCGTGGTGACCGAGATCAGCGGATCGTCGGTGTTGCAGGGCGGCGATGTGATTTACACGGTGCGCATCGCCGTGGATGAAGTTGACCCGCGCGTGAAGTGGGGGATGACGGTTGAGGTTGTGTTCGAGCCGTTGGAATAGAATCAACGGGACGACCGATGGGTCGTCCCGTTTTTATTTGCTATAATCCAACCATGCCCAAACAACGCCCGCTCGACCCCGAATCCAAACCCGATGACCGCGCGGATAACGCGCTTCGCCCGCAAAAACTTGCCGACCTCATTGGTCAGGATCAGGTAAAAGAAAATCTCTCCATCCTCATTGATGCGGCGAAACATCGCGGCGAGGCATTGGATCACGTGTTGTTTTACGGTCCACCCGGACTGGGCAAGACCACCCTCGCGCATGTGCTCGGCAACGAGATGGGCGTCAACGTCAAGGTGACAGCGGGTCCTGCCATCGAACGCGCGGGCGACCTCGCCGCCATCCTCACCAACCTGCGCGCAGGAGATGTTATTTTTATTGACGAAATCCACCGGCTTGGGCGCGCCGTGGAAGAAGTGCTCTACCCCGC
>CAYPCK010000008.1:0-16153 GCA_964409185.1 uncultured Anaerolinea sp.
CAAACCGACAGCCCGGCGGCAGGTTGACCAAATTCGGCACGGAACCGGGGATGACATCCAGTTTGTCTTTGATCTCGCCGAGGATGGGGATCGAACCGATCAAGCCCTGTGTGTAGGGGTGCATGGGTTCATCGAATAGGGAATTGACATCGGCCTGTTCCACGATTTCGCCGGCATACATGACCGCTACGCGGTCCGCCATTTCAGCGACCACGCCCAAGTCATGCGTGATGAGGATGACCGCCGTGCCCATGTCGCGGCGCAGGTCGCGCATCAGGTCGAGGATCTGCGCCTGAATGGTCACGTCGAGGGCAGTGGTGGGTTCGTCGGCAATGAGGAGTTCGGGCACACACGCCAGCGCCATGGCAATCATCACACGTTGAGCCATGCCGCCGGAGAGTTCATGAGGGTAGGCGTGCGCGCGCCGCTCCGGATCCGGCACGCCGACCATTTTGAGCAGGGCGATCGCGCGGTTCCAACCCGCTTCTTTACCAAGGTCTTGATGCACGTTCAGCACCTCGGCAAGCTGGTCGCCCACTTTGAAGACCGGGTTCAATGCCGACTGAGGTTGTTGAAAGATCATGGAAACGCGGTTGCCCCGTATCTTGACCATTTCCTCCTCGGGTAATTTGACCAGGTCGTTGCCATCGAGCAGGATCTCCCCTCCATCGACTCTGCCGGGCTTGGAGACCAGCCCCATGATGGACAGGGAGGTGACGCTCTTCCCGCACCCCGATTCGCCGACCAGCCCCAGCACTTCGCCCGGGTAGACTTCGAAATTTACGCCATCCACTGCGCGGACGATCCCATCCTCGGTATAAAAATAGGTCTTGAGTTCTTTGACGGCAAGCAGAGGCTGGGTGGTGGTCATGAGCGATAACTCCGACGTTCAAGGATGGGCGGATTATAGCAAAAAAACTCACACGAGCGTGTTCCTTGCGGGTTTGGAATCAGGTCGAATGACGGAATGAAGCGGGTACAATTCCTATGGCTTGCAACCCGTTCCATAATCGAAGGATTCGATTCCCGCCAAGGCGGAATTGGAAGAAGGGTCGAGGGTAAACCCGCAAAGATCGGGGCGGGCGGCGGCAACTCGGAGCCTGAGGTACAGAGGGATGGAGGGAAGTTCCGCGGCGAAGATCGCCTGCGCCTGCTGGTGCGATGTATATTCGGGTTCGCCGGGCAACGAGCGCAGCGCCTGCGCGCACGCCGCATCGAATTCGGGATTCTCATAACCGCTGATATTGGTGCCGATCCAATTGTTGGCTTCGGTGGGGATCAACGACGAGGTGAACCAACCGCATTGCGGTTCGAGGCTGTTCACGCCGATGGCGTATTCCGCAAGTTCGAATTGACGGCTGAAGAGAGGTCCGATGGGTCCCTGCGCGTAAAAATCGGACGCGTTATAGAACCGGGTGTTCAAACCGATCCCACACTCCGCGAGCGATTGCGCGAAGATCTCCGTCACCTGGTGGCGCTGGGTTGCGGATGATGTGTAGTAATCAAGAACGAGCGCCGTTCCTGCGGGGACGTTCGTGACGCCGAATGCCAGCCGCGGTGTGGCGGGATCGTTATCCGAATCGAGCCAGCCGACCGCTTCCAGCAGGTCGTTTCCCGCTTCGGGGTTGAAGGCGTAGGTTTGAATATTCCCGTTGTGGAGGGGGTGATCCGCCGGGAGGTAACTATCCGGCACTTGCGATAAGCCGAACAATACCGTATCCACCACTTTTTGCCGGTCAAGGCAATAAGCCAGCGCCTGCCGCATGCGTTCGTCGCCGAAGAAATCCGGGCGGTCGGTTTGCGATTTCAAACCGTCGTCGTAAGCGGAGGGAGAGACGCCAATACCGAGCCATTCCATGGTCATGGTTTGCGCGGTGAAGAGTTTCACCCGCTCCTGCGATTCCATTTCCTGAAGCAAGCCCACCTGCCCATCGAGGCGGATGGACGGGTCGAGGAAATCGCACGTCCCTTCCACCAGGGCGGTAAGCGCGGCGTTCGCATCGGGCATGAGGAGGAAGTTGAGTTCGTCGAAGTGAGGCAACCCGCTCTCCGCGCGGAAGTAATTCAGGTTTTTTGTGAGCCTGATGGATTCGCCCGCGGTCCATTCCTGCACGATGTAGGGCCCCCAGCCGATGGGGAAGCGCGCGGAGAGGTCGAGGCGGGTCAGGTCTGCGGGATCTTGTTCCCCCCACAGGTGGCGCGGCAGGGGGGTGAAAAAATTTGTGTAGTAATCGGGGTCAATGAAACCGGGCATCCCCCACCATTGGATTGTCACGCCATCGGAGGCAGCTTCGTAGACCTGGGTGCGGTCAATCAGGAATTTCGAGACCGGCGTGCCGTCATCGGAGGCAAGCAGGAACGAATACACCGAATCGTCCGCGGTCAGCGGCGCGCCGTCGGACCACTGCAATCCCTCCAGCATGGTAAACGTGACGACCATCTGATCCATCTCGATGTCGCTGACGCCGTCGTATTGAATCATACAGTCGTCGCTGCGGCAATCGCTGGGGTAAAGTTCCATGCCCTTGGCAAGGCTCACCACATTGCCGGTCGCATCCACGATCGTGTCGCCGAGGGTCACGGTGACGGTTTCGATCTGCGCGTCGCCGTCTTCCAAATTGGGAATCTTTTCGAGGATGACCGGCTCATACCCATACTCGAGCGTGTCCATCGGTCCGTCGTAAATGGCGGAAAGCACGCTGCGCGCGGCGGCGTTTAAACTTCCGTAGGGATACAACGTGGTCGGTTCCTCCCCGAGGCAGATGTTGAGGGCGCGCGGTTCAGGCGCAAGAGTGGGAAGAGGCGCGGTCTCTTCCGTCGGCGCGGCGGGCAGGGTTGGGATGTCTGTCTCTTGTCGCGGCGCGCACGCGGAGAAGATCATCAAAGCGGCAACAATTGAAATGAGTTTTTTCATGTGGAAATCCAATCCATTGATTGCCCCATTATAACGAAACCCGTGGCGCGGCGGCGTCACGGGTTTTTATTTCGACTATGAATTTTTTTCCGCCACCCAGCAGGCGACGAAGTGGCCGGGAGTGAGTTCCTTGAACTCCGGTTCCTCCTGCGAGCAAATGTCAATCGCGAGAGGGCAACGCGGATGAAAACGACACCCCTTTGGAGGATTCAACGGGCTGGGAACATCACCCTTTAGGATAATGCGCTCACGCTTCAACTCCGGATCGGGGATGGGGATCGCCGACATGAGAGCTTTGGTGTACGGGTGAAGCGGGTTGCGGAAGAGTTCTTCGCGTTCGGCAAGTTCCACCATTTTGCCGAGGTACATCACCGCCACGCGATCTGAGATGTGTTCGACGACGCTCATGTTGTGGGCGATGAACAAATAGGTCAGCCCAAACTCGGCTTGCAAGTCCTTGAGGATGTTCAACACCTGCGATTGGATCGAAACGTCCAACGCGGAGACCGGCTCGTCGCAGACGATGAATTTGGGTTGCAGGGCAAGCGCGCGCGCGATGCCGATGCGCTGGCGTTGACCGCCGGAGAATTCGTGCGGGTAGCGGCGGGCGTGGTAATCCTCTAAGCCGACCTTCTTGAGCATGTTGATGGCGATATCCCAGCGTTCGCGCGGATGACCGATGCCGTGAATATGCAATCCCTCCATCACCGATTCGCCGACGGGCAGGCGGGGGTTGAGCGAGGCGTAGGGGTCCTGGAAGATCATCTGCATGTTGCGCCGCGCCTGCTTGAGCGATTGCGAGCGCATTTGGACGATATCTTCGCCGTTGATAAAGACCGACCCAGCCGTGGGTTCGATCAGCCGCAGGATCGTCCGCCCAACGGTGGTCTTGCCGCAACCGGATTCGCCGACCATGCCGAGCGTCTCACCTTCCTTCACCGTAAAACTGACTTTGTCCACGGCTTGCACGTGCGCCTTCACGCGCTGCAACACGCCCCCGCGCACGGGGAAGTATTTTACGAGGTCTTTGACAACCACGAGATCATACTTATCGTTGGATGGATTCATCTGCATGGACATCACTCTAGTTGGATTTATTTTTCAAGGGGGCGGTGTGCTGGTCGGAATCCTGGAAGAGCCAACAACGAACAATGTGGCCCTCCTTGTACTGAATCAGGCCGGGTTCCTTTTCGGTGCAGACCGAGAGATTATGCTGGATCCGCGCGGAACAGCGCGGGGCAAAACGGCACCCTTTCGGGAGGTTGACGAGGTTGGGAACCGAACCGGGGATCACATCCAATTTTTCGCGCACGCGCCCAAGCACCGGCGTCGAACCGATCAACCCCTTGGTGTAGGGGTGCAGGGGCTCCTTGAACAAACTGCGGACGCTCGTCTGCTCGACGATTTCGCCGGCGTACATCACCGCGACACGATCAGCCATTTCCGCAATGACGCCGAGATCGTGCGTGATGAGGATGACCGCCGACCCGAATTGTTCGCGCATGTTGCGCATCAAGTCCAGGATTTGGGCTTGGATCGTCACGTCGAGCGCGGTTGTCGGTTCATCGGCGATCAACAGGTCGGGGAGGCATGCCAGCGCCATGGCGATCATCACGCGCTGCGCCATGCCGCCGGAAAGTTCGTGCGGAAAGGCTTCGGCGCGGCGTTCGGCATCGGGGATGCCCACCAGTTTGAGCAATTCGATGGTGCGTTTTTGGGCGGCTTCCTTGCCGAAATCCTGGTGGATGTTCAACACTTCGCCGATCTGTTCGCCCACGCGAAAAACCGGGTTGAGCGAGGTCTGCGGTTGCTGGAAGATCATCGAAATGCGGTTACCGCGCACCGTCATCATTTCGGTTTCGGGTATTTTCAGCAGGTCTTTGCCTTCAAAGAGAATCTCCCCGCCCACCACTTTTCCGGGCTGGCCGATCAAGCGCATGACGGAAAGCGAGGTGACGCTCTTGCCGCAACCGGATTCGCCCACAATGCCCAGCACCTCGCCGGGGTAAACGACAATGTCAACACCATCCACCGCCCGCACTACTCCGTCTTCGGTGAAAAAATGGGTCTGGAGGTTCCGAATTTCGAGCAGTGGTTTCTGGGTCTCTTTTGTATCGGTCACAGGAGTCTCCAAAGAAGGGGATTACAACTTGAGGCGCGGGTCGAGCGCGTCGCGCAAACCGTCGCCGATGTAGTTGAAGGCAAGCGAGCAAAAGAAAATGGGCAAGCCCGGCACGAGCGGCAACCATGGGCGGTCGAGCATGAATTGTTGGGAAGCGGCAAGCATGTTCCCCCATGTGGGTACCGGGTCTGAAATCCCAAACCCTAAAAAGGCAAGAGCGGCTTCGCCTACAATGTAGCCCGCCAAGCCAAGCGACGCATCCACGATGATGGGCGCCATGGCGTTGGGGATCATATCGCGCAGAATGATGCGGAAGTTCGAGGCGCCGAGCGAGCGGGAGGCTTCGACGAACGTCTGCTCGCGCAGGGAGAGGACGGTGCCGCGCATCAATTGCGCCGCGCTCAACCAGCCGAAGCCGGCCAGCACCAGAACGATGACCACAGCATTGCGCGAGTCGCGCGGACTGAGCAGGAGGATATCGCCCATGAATTTTAGAACGGGGTCGGGGATGGCGATCAACTCCTCGTTCCGTATCAGCATGGAGGAGATGATCAACAACAATGGCAGTTGGGGAATCGTCAACATGAATTCGACAAACCGCATGAGGATGTTATCGAGCCACCCGCCGAAGAAGCCGGAAATGGCTCCGACCACGATGCCGATCGTCTCCGAGATAAGCACCGAGAGGATGGCGACGGTGAGCGAAATCCGACCGGCGTAAATCAGGCGCGAGAAATAATCGCGACCGATGTTATCGGTGCCCATGTGATGGACGCGGCCCGTTTCTTCATCCACCGTTCCCCAGGGGACGAAATATTTATTGACGGAAAGCTCCTGAATTTCGAACGGGGCAATGTAGGGCGCGAGAATCGTGATGGTGAACATGGCCAGCATGATGACCAGCGAGATCATCGCCAGGCGATGGCGCTGGAACCTGCGCAGGACGATCTGAAACGGCGAACGTTCCTCGATGGTGACGGCTTCGGGGGAAAGGGATGCGACTTGGGCGGTCATGGGGCGGAGCCTCGTTACGATAATCGGATTCTTGGGTCGACGAGCGTGTACAACACATCCCTCAGCAGGGTGGCGATCACGGTGAGCACGGCAAGGATGAAGAAGATGGACATCGCCACCGGGTAATCGAAATCACCGAGGGCTTTGATGTACAATAACCCCATGCCAGGCCAGGCGAAGATGCTCTCGGTGATGATCGCGCCGCTGAACAACCCCGGCAGGGTAAAGACCACGATGGTAATGAAGGGAATGAGAGCGTTGCGGAAGGCATGCCGCATGATGACGATGCGCTCAGACAGTCCCTTGGCGCGCGCCGTGCGGACGTAGTCCTGCCGCATCACCTCGAGCATACTGGCGCGGACGAAGCGGCTCCAGCCGGCGATGTTCACCATGGTTAATACAGTCACGGGCAGGATCAAATGCAGGAAGCGGTCTTTTAGCGAACCCGCCTCCACGTCGCCAATGATGGGAATGGAATAATCACGGATGGATTCCGATAACCCGGCCGGGAGATAGATCCACCCGGCGTCTTTCGGAATGATGGAAAAAGCGAGGATCAGCAGGATGCCGAAGAAAAACGTCGGCATGGCGGAGCCCATGAATGCCAGCGAGGTGAAAATATAATCAAAACGCGAGTATTGCCGCACGGCGGAATATACCCCCAGCGGAATGCCGATGACAAGCGAAAGCAGGGTCTGCAATCCGATCAATTGGATCGTCCTTGGCAGGCGGCTTTCCAGCAGTTCGGTCACCGGGCGGTCACGCAAGACCTTCCACGAGAGACCAAAATCGCCGAGCAGAACCCCCCGGCTGGTGCGGCGGCCCACCAGGTCGCTCATCAAGACGTCTTCCTTGCACCCGGTGACGATCGACTCGTATTCACCGGTATCTTCATTTAAGATTTCCGATTCGATGGGTTTTCGGCAACCGACCTTCAGGTCGGCGAAGTATTCCTGCCCGCCGATGACGATGGGACCGCGCGGCTCGCCGACCAGCCAGCGCGTGAAACGATAGGGTAAAAATAAATCCAACTCAAAATAGGCGCGGATGCGCGCAATATCATCCTCGGTGATCTGAAAACGCCCGCCTTGTTGAACCTGACGCAAGCCTTGAAGAGGTCCACCCGGCGCAAGGTTTAGCAATGCGTAGGAGGCCACTGCCGACACCAACACAACGATGATCATTTGAAAAATACGCCGGATGAAATAGGCTGTCATGGTTGAAACCTCGAGATATGATGGAAGGTGTGCCTCTTGCGAGGCACACCTTCTCTAACTAACACGTGCAAGCGTTCGAATTAGCGGATAAACAGGGAGATATCGATGTGTTCCCAGGTCGCGCTCGGGTTCACGAGGGTCTTGATCTTGCCTTCGCCTTCCGCGGCGACGAGCGTCTCGGTCAGACCAACGAGTGAGGTGGAATCGAGGATGTCGATCTCATTACTGAGGAGCAGGGTTTCCTGCGATTCGGGCGTGATGATCTGGATCACGATATTCGGGGTGGCAACGCCGCCGGGCCAGAATTCGTTGGCTATGAATTCCATCTTGACGCCCTTTTCCCAACCGACGAGTTTGTACGGACCGTAGGAAAGCGGGGTCTCAGCCACACGGGGATCGGTCGCCCATTGAGCGGCGGGCAGGTCACCCAACTGATGAGCGGGGTAGATGGGCCACACGGGGAGGAAGTATAGCGGGTCCTGAACGCCGGGGAGCCAGGTTTGAACGTAGCCGTTGGCGGAGAATTCAGCCGAGGCAGTCTTGTCGCAGGTGATGAAAGAGGTTGCGCCGGATTCGGGGTCGCAGGCGATCTTGAAGCCCAATTCGAGGTCGGCTTCGGAGACAGGCGTGCCGTCTTCCCAGGTGAGACCGTCGATCAGGTCGAAGCGGGAGACCAACTGCTTCATGACCACGGTTCCGCCGGTGAATTCGACTTCTTCGCCAGCCGCGTTCTTGACGGTTACGCCGGGGGCGAGGTCGACCACTTCGCCGTTGACATCCACAACCTTGGCGCCTTCGGCAACTTCCACATCGTTATTGGTGGTGCCGCCATTTTCGATGGTGGGCAACTGCTTGACCAACTGCGCCTGGAAGTCGTAGTTCAAACCAGTGGACTGATTCGGGCGGATGAGCGAGTAGGCAAGTTGCGCAACGAACGCATCTTCCACGAGGGTGAAGAGCGAGGCAGGTTCCTGCGTGAAGCCCATGATGATGGTGTCGGAGCCTTCGACAGTCCAATCGCTTACGTTATAGGTGTAGTACGGTTCACCGGGTTTGGGATCAATACCAGCGAGCGCGGCATTGTAGGCAAAGGTTTCGGTACGGTTGAACAGCGGGATGCTTGGAATGTCTTTGGTGAATTCAGCCTGTGTGACGGCGTAAGCGGCGATGCGCTCATCCTTTACAAGCGTATTGTTCGCGAGCTTGATGTTCGTGCTGGCGGCTTCGTTACACCAACCCATGAAGTTCTGGCCCTCCCAACCATTGTTGGGGAAGGGGATCTGATCGCAAGCATACAAGGTCTGACCACCGGGATCGGCTGTGCCAACCCAGGCGAACGCGCCGAGTTCGAAATCGCGGCGGGCGAGACCGGTTGTGTCGCCAAACCACCAGGAAGCGGGGGCGTGCAGGCGGACGATGCGAACGCCGCAGTCAGCCATCTGCTGTTCCCAGATCGCCGCCCAGGTCTGGCGGAATTGGGCGCTGGTGGTGGTGAACTGCAAGGCAAGTTCATCGCCATCGGCGTTGGTGCGGAAGGTCGCGCCTTCGGCGAGGGTCCAGCCGGCTTCATCGAGGAGCGCGCGTCCCATATCCGGATCGTACGGGTAGATAGTGACGTTTTCATCGCCAGCATACGCCCAGTGATCGCGCGGGATAAAGGTGTTCATGACGAGGTTCGCGCGGGTCTCTTCGCTGGTGAGCGGGTAAACCGAAGCGAGCAGGTCAGTCTTGTTCGTGCAGTACGAAAGCGCCTGGCGGACTTTGATGTCGCTCAGGATGGGGTGCGGCGTGGTGAACGCTTCGCGCTCGACTTCCACTTCCTTGGTCACGATGACTTCTTGAGTCACCACGACTTCGACGGGTTCGGCAGGAGCGGGCGTACCGCAAGCGGAAAGGACCATGCTTGCGACCACGAGCAACCCGAGAACGATCATCATTCGGTTTTTAAACATTGGAGTTCTCTCCGACCTTTGGTTTAAGTTAAGTCGTGCTTTTTGGTAAAAATTAGCGCGTAATCCATTTTGCGCTTTTCCCCTCGCCACCTCCTTCCAGAATATGGGTTTTCTTCATGAGCAACAACCTTCAAGGACTGGATTTTGTTCATGCATTTTACAAGTTGGTGTTGCTTTTCCGTTACCAAGGTAAAACGCTGGGTAATTATACCTAATTCCTTAGGTGCGTCAACGGCAATACCGTAGAAGCGCGCGTTCAGGTTCACAAAGCAGATTAAACGATCCTCAAGAACCGTAAAAAACAATACTGTAGAGGGGTATGGAAGGCCGTTAAAAACAAACAACCCGACCATGTCGAGTCGGGTTGTTATATGGAAAGAATTCGGCTTATTGCGTGCCGCGCATGCGCGGGTCGAGGGCGTCGCGCAGTCCGTCACCAAGGAAGGTGAAGGCGAGCACCACAAGCGCCACACAGATGGCTGGCGCAAGGAGCAGGAACGGTTGACCATTGATGGCAGATTGCCCGTCGAGCATGAGCGCGCCCCAACTGGTGATGAAGAAGTCCGTGCTGTCGGTGGAGGGGCGCAATCCAACGCCGAGGTAGCCAAGAATGGCTTCGGTGATGATCAAGCCGGGCACCGTGAATGCCGCGCTGACGATCAGCGGTCCGAGGCTGTTCGGCAGGATGTGCCTGAACATAATGCGGGTGTCTTTGACGCCGATGCAACGCGCAGCCTCGACGAATTCCTTTTGTTTGAGCGAGAGCACCTGCCCGCGGACGAGGCGCGCCACGCCCACCCAGTTGACGATGGCAAGCGCGGCGAATAACAGGATCAAACCGTTCATCAACCGCCCGATGAAACTATCCCGCAGGGCAACCATGACGATGATGAAGAATAACAAGTCGGGGAAGGCGTAGATCACATCCGTAAGGCGCATCAGGAAGTTATCGAGACTGCCGCCGGCGTACCCGGAGATCATGCCGATGACCGTGCCAAACATAAGGATGATCATGGTGGGCAGGAAGCCGACAACCATCGAGACGCGCGCGCCGTAGATCACGCGGCTGAGCACATCCCTGCCAAGCGAATCGGTGCCAAGCAAAAAGCGCGAATCAGGCTGGGTATTGGTGGAGCCTTGAAAGAATGGCGGGGGCAGGAACCGTAAGCCATCATTTATTTTGAGGGGGTCCTGGGGTGAGATCACCGAGGCAAAGACAGCCATGAAAAGGAAGAAACCGATGAGCACCATGCCGACCACAGCGGCTTTATTGCGGACGAGGCGCGACCAGGCTTCCTGCCCGAGGCTTTTTCCGGGGCGGTAGACATCCAATTGGGCGATCCTTCCATCGTTCATGCCAGGTTGAGCGGTTGTCATAATGAGTTCCTTTGCTATTCTTCCAGGCGGATGCGCGGGTCAATAAAAACGTAGACTATATCCACGCTGAGGTTGGCGACCGCGACGAGCAGGGCATAGACAACGGTGGTGCCCATGATCATCGAGTAATCGCGTTGCCCAATCGATTGCACGTAGGCGCGCCCCATGCCGGGAAAGCTAAACATTGTTTCGATGATGAACGAGCCGGTGACCAGACCAGCGAGTGCGGGTCCAAGAATGGTGACGACCGGGATCAGCGCGTTCTTGAGCATGTGACGGAAGATGACGAGGCGTTCTGCCAACCCCTTGGCGCGCGCGGTGCGAACGTAATCCTGCCGCAACACTTCGAGCATGGCAGAACGGGTGAGGCGGGCGGTGAACGCCATGGTACCAAACCCAAGCACGAGCATGGGCATGATCCAATATTTCAACTGCACCCAATCGTCCACGATGATATCCACCCAATGCAACCACGAACCAAAAATAATAATGAGGAAAATAGCGAGTACAAAACTCGGCACCGAGATTCCACTGGTGGCGAAGAATAACGCCACGTAATCCACGATGGTGTTTTGTTTGAGCGCGGCGATAATGCCGATCGGAATACCGACAATGATGGCAAAAAGCAACGCGGACACGCCAAGCCGAAACGAATACCCGAAACGGCTTTGCCAGAAGGTCTGGTTTTCGGGAGCCGCGAACAAGATATCCTGAACGGTCCTGCCGCGCTGACGATAGGACGGACCGAGGTTGCCGCAGATCAAACCACAGACATATTCCCCACTTAAGGTGTTCTTATCGCCGATGACATAGCCGATAAACTGCCGCCACATGGGTTTATCCAGCCCATAGTAGGCTTCGAGCGATTTTTGTGTCAATGCGTCCACTTGCCTGCGATCCGCATCGGTATCCCACGGACTGCCCGGCGCACTCCGCATAATGATAAAGGTAACCAGCGATACCGTGAACAGAACGGGAATTAACCAGAACAATCTTCGGATGAGGTAAGTGATCATGGCTAACGCTCTCTTGAAAAGAATTTTTTGTTTGGGCTGGGCGATTTTCATCGCCCAGCCCAATTTTCTACAACTTACAAATTAGTGTGGTTCAACGGTGATGGTCCACGGAACCATCTGGCCAGCCCACGCAGAATCCTGCGGGGTGGTTGTGACGCCCTTGACCCACGACTGCACGAGATAGTGATTAGCCGTATTGTAGCCGAAGGCTGAGGGGATGTCCGCGAGCAGGAGTTGTTGGGCTTGCGCGTACAGATCAGCGCGCTTGACCGGGTCGAGTTCGGCATCCGCCTGATTGACGAGCGCATCGAAATCGGTGTTCACATAACCCTGGCGAGCCGCAAAGGTCGTGTCAGAGCGCCAGTACACGCTCAACCAGTTTTGGGGATCCGGATAGTCCGCGCACCAGCCTTGGCGGGCAAGCAACGGGAAGGTCTTCGGGTCCTTGGTGATGGCGGTGAAGGTGGTTGTGTCAATCGGGTCAAGGGCAATATCAACGCCCAGGATTTCCTTATACTTCGCCACGAGCCACTCGGAGCGCTGGCGGTTGCGGGGGGTATCGCCGAAGGTCAACTTGAGACCGAGGGCATTGAGCGCATCGGGACCACCATAGGAGGATTCAGCCAACGCGGCTCTCGCTCTATCCGGGTTGAAACTCAACGGGGACGAGGGATCATATCCAGGATATCCGGGGGGAATCCACGTCCACGTGGGGGTGCTTAAACCACCGTCCACATCCACAGCCCAACCTTCGGCATCGAAGGCGAGCGCAAAGGCTTCGCGGACTTTCTTGTCTTTGAAGGGCGATTCGTATTCAGCACCTGAAGGATCGGTGTAGACTCCCTCAAGACCGAATTTGATCAAGATGGTGCATGAACCGGCATACAGCATGTGCTCGGCGGAAAGTTCAGCGTCCGCTTGAATGGTTGCAAGGTCTTCCGCGGCGGAAGCGGTAATATCCAACTCGCCGTTCTTGAAGGCTTCGAACGCAACCGCGCTGTCGGTGATGAAGCGGTATTCCAAATTATAGGAAGGAACGCCTTCGCCAACGTAATTGGGGTTCGGGGTGAAGTAGTGGCGAACGAAAGGCTCGACAACTTCAAGGATGAACGGACCGTTGCCGATCTGGTACTTGGAGCTATTCCACCACAGATCGCCGCCTTCTTCGATGTTCTCCTGCTTGGCAGGATACGCAACCCAAATGCCCGCAATGGTGTGGAAATACGGGGCGGGTTTCGAGAAGGTCAGGGTCAGTGTGTTACAGTCGGCGTCTTCGTAGTCAACGCAGTCCGCGCCATCGGCGTGGGAGGCTCTGACGCCCAACGCGGCTTTGAAGGCTTCGGGATCATACCCTTCGGCCGCGGTATCCGCGCCGCGCCATTCGGGCGCGCCGAGAATTTCATCGGTGATCGAGCCATACTCGCCGGCGGTGGCGGGGTCAATGTTGCGCTGGAAAGAATACTCAAAGCGCTTGGCATTGAGCAGGGAGCCATCGCTATAGACCAGGCCGGGCTTCAAGGTGAAGACTAACTGGGTGGCATCGTCATTATACGTCCAGCTCTCAGCAGCGCCGGGCACGGTCTCCAATTGCGCGTTGAAGGTGGTCAAGCCCACGTAGATCTGCTGAAGAGTTCCAATTTCATTGACGAACGAAGACTTCTGCGGGTCAATGATGTCCGGGTAAGTACCCATGTTCACGACCAGAGTCTGGGGGCCGGCATCCACCACAGGGGCGTCGGTTGCGGCGGGCTGAGCCGGAGCATCGGTTGCCGCTGGTTGCTCGGGTGGAGCAGGAGCTTCAGGAGCGCTGCCGCAAGCCGCAAGGACCATGCTGGCGAGCACAAGAAGGCTCAGTAAGGTAAACAGTTTACGCATTTTTCTTTTCCTCACAAAAATTGGATTGAATTTGGATACGACATGGCACGAGCGGTTAATATGGGCGGGTTATATAACCACCTCCTTTCACATTCGACTTTCTATTACGAATCGGTCTGCAAAGAAACAGGCGACAAAGTGACCTGGTCTTATCTCACGGAATTCGGGGCGGCTCTCCGCGCATTGGGCTTCGGCGATCGGGCAACGGGTGCGGAAGCGGCAACCGGATGGCGGGTTTGCAGGCGAAGGAACATCGCCCGTCAAAATGGTGCGGTGACGCGTTGCCTCTGCCACCGGATCTGGAATTGGTACCGCCGATAGGAGCGCTTGCGAATAGGGATGCAAGGGTCGGCTGTAAAGATCGTCGCGGGTTGCCAGTTCCACGACCACGCCGAGGTACATCACCGCCACGCGGTCGCTGATATGGCGTACCATCGAAAGATCGTGCGCAATGAACAAATAAGTGAGATTGAATTCGCTTTGCAGTTCCTCGAGCAGGTTCACCACCTGCGCTTGAATGGATACATCCAACGCAGAGATCGGTTCGTCGCAAACGATAAACGATGGTTGTAAAGCAAGCGCGCGCGCAATGCCGATGCGCTGGCGTTGCCCGCCGGAAAACTCATGCGGGTAACGGCTTGAAAAGGAAGGGTTCAATTTTACGAGTTCAAGCAATTGCTTGACCCGTTCATCCGCCTCGGATTTAGTGGCGACGTTGTGAACGATCAGCGGTTCGCGAAGGATCTCGCCCACGGTCATGCGCGGGTTCAAACTGGCATACGGGTCCTGGAAGATCATCTGCATTTTGCGGCGCATCGCGCGCAGTTCCTCGCCCTTTACTTGCGTGAGGTCGGTTCCGTCAAAGTGGACACTGCCCGACGTTGGGCGATACAACTGTAAGACGGCACGACCGGTGGTTGACTTCCCACAGCCGGATTCGCCGACGAGTCCGAGGGTCTCGCCGCGTTTGACATCGAAGGATACGCCATCGACTGCGCGCACTGCGCCGACCTGTCGTTGGAATACACCGCGCATGATCGGGAAGTGTTTTACCAGATTATCCACGCGAAGTAATACATTATTGTCGGTCATATCAACGCGGTCTCCCTGTCTTTACATCCACCCAGCACGCCACGCGATGATCCGGCGCAACCGTTTCAAGGACTGGATTCTCATTCCAACAACGTTCCATCACCCACTTGCACCGCGGCGCAAATGGACAGTGTTTCGGCTTTTCATGTAAAAGCGGCGGCGAACCCTCGATGGAGGTCAGCGTTTCTTTGCCGGAGGCATCCACCCGCGGCAGGCTACCTAACAAGCCGATCGTATACGGGTGCGAAGGGTTGGCATATAACTCATTGACCAGCGCTTCTTCTATAATAAAGCCGCCGTACATCACGATCACGCGCTGCGCCAGCCCCGCCACCACACCGAGGTCGTGGGTGATCCAAATGATCGCCATGCCGAGTTCGTTACGTAGGCGCTTGACGAGATCGGTGATTTGCGCCTGAATGGTGACATCCAACGCGGTGGTCGGTTCGTCTGCAATTAACACTTGCGGGGAACAGGCAAGCGCCATCGCGATCATGACGCGCTGGCGCATTCCCCCGGAAAATTGATGTGGGTAATCGGATAACCGATCTTTTGCTTTGGGAATCCCCACCATGGCGAGGAGTTCGACGGCACGTTCACTGGCTTGCGCTTTCGTCATACCCAAGTGGACGATCAACGGCTCTTCTAACTGACGGCCAACCGTTAATACCGGGTTTAGGGAGGTCATCGGGTCTTGAAACACCATGCCGATTTGAGACCCGCGAATCTGCCGGATTTCAGACGATGTCATCTTGAGCAGGTCGCGCCCAAAGAAATTTGCGCTCCCCGCTTGAATTTTTCCCGGAGGCGATGGAATTAAACCGAGTACAGATAACATGGTGACGCTCTTGCCGCATCCGCTCTCCCCCACAACACCGAGTGTTTCCCCTTCTTTCAACCCAAAGGTCACCCCATTAACTGCGTGGACAACCCCATCTGGAGTTTTAAACGTTGTTTCCAGCCCTTGCACATCCAGTAAAAGATCAGGCATTTACATTTTTTTCCTTTACAGTCTGGGGATGATAAACATTTTTTTCATGACAAACAGCGCCGATTATACTCCATTCTTTAAGCGCGTCAATCATAATACATGCGGAGTGGCATAAATACCACTCTGTTTTCAAAAAACAGTTCCAGAGAACTATATCGAGTAACCCCTAAGAATTGGCGGAATAAACATTCTTTTTCTCGGGTCAAACCGCGTCATGGTTTTCTCAAATTCGCTCGATAAACCAAAACCCTGGAACGCGAATGGGCGAATTTCGCCAATTTTTACAGGTCTATTCGTGTCATTCGTCATTGGCGCAATCCGCGTTAAGAATGTATGGGCTTTGAGAAAGCCATGCAAACCGCATAACTTTCGTTGACATCCCCTACCCAGAACGGTAGAATAACTCCATATGATTATTCTTTTCAGGAGGCATTCCTATGCTCAAAGAATTTAGAGACTTTGCCATGCGCGGCAATGTCATCGACCTGGCAGTCGGTGTGATCATTGGCGGCGCCTTCGGCAAGATCGTCGCGTCGCTCGTCAACGACATCATCGTCCCGATCATCGGGGTGTTGCTGGGCGG